>NZ_JADEWU010000007.1:0-147327 GCF_015207485.1 Planktothrix mougeotii LEGE 06226 | reverse complement strand
GTTGTCACCCGTCCCAACCCCACACCACCAGCCGTTGTCACCCGTCCCAACCCAACGCCGCCCCCAGTCGCAACCCGTCCCAACCCCACACCTCAGCCACCTGTTACCCCGACGGTAGCAACCCGTCCCAACCCCACACCTCCTCCTGCTGTCCCGACCCGTTCCAACACCAACCTACCCCAACCGATAACACCAACGGTACAGCCAACAGCTATAGCTCCACCCCGTCCCGTCACACCGCCAACGGTTCCCCAGGTGCCGCCTTCTCCTCCCCGTTCCACGACACCACCCCCTCCGACTGTCACCGCCACGCGGACGTTACCCAATACTCCAGCAGTTCCCAATAATTTTATTGACCCTTCCGAACAAACGGCGCCTGCGGGGTTAGAAGTACAGCCGGGAAATGAACCCATTGAGGAATTAACGGCGATCGCCATGCGTCAGGAATTAGTAGATTTATTAGGACGATTTGAAAATGCGTTAATTGCCTCAAATTCGGGTAATGTTCCGATTAATTTACAAGTTGCTTCTACTCAATTAATGGCAGGACAAGGCGGAAGTTTAGCCAGTGCTAATTTTAAACAATCCGATCAAATGATTACCAAAGCTCGACAGGTGATCAAGGATTTTCCTGAATTAGTGGCTCATCAAAATTGGGGGGAAGCTCGTCGTCAATGGTTAGAAATGCGTCAACAATTATGGCAACATTATCCCACTGAAGGAGAACGCTTAGGAGCAGAAATTCGGGCGGTTTGGTTAGACCGAGGAACCATTGTTAAAGCGGGGGGTGAAGCCGGACTAGCGCAAGTCTTTGATCGGTTAGCATCGGCGGGCATTAATACAGTTTATTTTGAAACGATTAATGCGGGTTATCCCATTTATCCCAGTCATATTGCACCTCAACAAAACCCCTTAATTCGAGGATGGAACCCGTTAGAATCGGCTGTTAAATTAGCCCATGAACGGGGAATGGAATTACACGCTTGGATTTGGGTATTTGCGGTCGGAAATGATCGTCATAATCAACTTTTAGGACAACCCAGTAGTTTTTTAAGTCCGGTCATTCAAGCCCATCCTGATTGGGTAAATATTAATAATTATGGTGAGTTAAGAAATACCCGTGATCATAAAGTTTATCTTGATCCAGCCAACCGAGAAGCCAGAGCTTATGTCCTGCGTTTAATTAATGAAATTGTAACGACCTATAATGTGGATGGGTTACAGTTAGATTATATTCGTTATCCGTTCCAAGATCCAGGAGGAAATTACACCTATGGTTATGGCAAAGCCGGACGGGAACAATTTCGACAATTAACGGGAGTTGACCCGGTTAATATCACACGCAAAAATCCTCAATTATGGAATCAATGGACGCAGTTTAAAACGGATCAAGTCACTTCTTTTGTCGCCGAAGTTTCACAATTTTTAAAACAACAAAAACCCAATGTGATTTTATCCGTTGCGGTGTTTCCCCATCCTGAACAGGAACGAATTCTGAAAATTCAACAACATTGGGAAGTGTGGGCGAAACAAGGTTATGTGGATTTAATTGTACCCATGACCTATGCGATGGATACAAACCGTTTAAAGCGAATTACTCAGCCTTTAACTCAAGAACAACGGTTAGGATCGGCGTTAATTAGTCCAGCGATTAAGTTATTGAATCTTCCTGAAATTGTAGCGATTGATCAATTACAATCCTTACGGGATTTATCCACCGGAGGCTATTCAATTTTTGCTGTTGAAACCATTGGTAATAATTTACAAAACTATTTTCGCCGGACTCAAAATTCTTCTCAAACAACTCAACTTCCAATCCCCTATCGACAACCTTTTGCAGCAGCCCATGATCGGTATTTAGCATTAAAACGAGAATGGAGTTTTCTGTTATCTAATGATCAACTTTGGATTCGAGATGGGGAACTAAAAGCCTTGAGTACCCAAGCAGAAGATTTAGCCCAAACCTTAAAACAGTTAGAGGATAATCCCTCTCCTCAAACCCTAGGAATTGCTCAACAAAAGTTAGCAACCTTCCAAAAACAATTCCAAACTTCTATGCGTTTACAAGCCTTAGAACGTCCCTATCAAGTCTCTAGTTGGGGTAATCGTTTGGCGAGTATTGAGATGTTGTTACGGTATGGAGAACGAAAAATTAAAAATTAAAATTGTAGGGTGCGTAAGGCGAAGCCGCACGCACCATTTCTGATGCAATTATGATACAATGATCAGGAGCAAATATTTTTGAATTTCGTGTTAGATGGTGCGTGCGCGGTGCTTACGCACCCTACGGTTTAAGTTTTACTTTTATGTTAGATTAATAGAAAAGGGATGTTGTAAAGTTGAGGTGACAACATGACTAAAACCCCTGTTAAATTAACCTTTGAGGAGTATTTAACCTACGATGACGGAACAGATAACCGTTATGAACTTGAAGATGGGGTGTTAATTCCGATGACACCTGCGAGTCCTATACATTCTGATATTATTGAATTTCTCTACGATACCTTCAAAGCTGAGGTCAAAAGATTAGGGTTAGACTGGAAAGTTAAACAGGGAGATGTCGGGGTGCGAACTCAAATTAATCGCTCTCGACAACCGGATATTGCTATTATTCAAGGGGAAGATTGGCGACGGTTACGACAGTTTAAAAAATCAGCCATTCTGGAAGTTCCGGCTTTATTAGTAGTAGAGGTTGTGAGTCCTGGGGAAGATAACGAAAACCGAGATTATGTTAAAAAGATGACTGAATATGCTGAATTTGGAATTTCTGAATATTGGATTATTGATCCGTTAACAGAACAGGTTATTATCAATTTTCTCAAGAATGGAAGTTATCAGAATACTATTTTTACAGGTCAACAAAGGATTATTTCTCAACTATTCCCTGAACTTAATTTAACCGTTGAGCAAATTTTTATAGCAGAATAAAAACTAAAAGTATTGACAAAAAAGCTATAGCAAGAGCGTAGGGTGCGTAAGGCGAAGCCGCACGCACCATTTCTGATGCAATTATGATACAATGATCAGGAGCAAATATTTTTGAATTTCGTGTTAGATGGTGCGTGCGCGGAGCTTACGCACCCTACGGTTTAAGTTTTACTTTTATGTTAGATTAATAGAAAAGGGATGTTGTAAAGTTGAGGTGACAACATGACTAAAACCCCTGTTAAATTAACCTTTGAGGAGTATTTAACCTACGATGACGGAACAGATAACCGCTATGAACTTGAAGATGGGGTGTTAATTCCGATGACACCTGCGAGTCCCATCCATTCTGATATTGTAGGGTTCCTATTTATCTGTTTTTATCAGGAAATTCAAAGACGGAATTTAGACTTAAAAGTAAAACAGGGAGATGTGGGAATACGAACTAGAATAAATCGCTCCCGACAACCGGATATTGCTATTATTCAAGGGGAAGATTGGCGACGGTTACGACAATTGAAAAAATCAGCCATTCTGGAAGTTCCAGCTTTATTAGTGGTAGAAGTCGTGAGTCCAGGGGAAGATAATGAGAACCGAGATTATGTTAAAAAAATAACTGAATATGCGGAATTTGGAATTTCAGAATATTGGATTATTGATCCGTTAACAGAACAAGTGATCATTAATTTTTTAATCAATGGAACTTACCAAAATACTATTTTTATAGGTCAACAAAATATTGTTTCTCAACTATTTTCCGACCTTAATTTAACCGTTGAGCAAATTTTTATAGCAGAATAAAAACTAAAAGTAACGAAAACATACCAACAGCAAATGTAGCTGAACCAAGAACAAATGCTGCAACTGGAATGCGGAAACTATTAATTTTCATATCTGTGCCTATCCTCTTATTTACATCTATGGGTTAATCGTGAAATTGGTATTAGCTTTTACCTTCCAAAAAGTCTCCGAATGACCTCCTATCTGTTCGCAGGAAGATCCGTGATTAGAATTATCGTTAACCGTTAAATAAAACTCGGGTCTTCCGCCGTCCCTTTCTTTAGATGTATAAGCCCCATGATCAGAAACACAAAATGTAGCTGTATGCTCTGACCGAATTGGAGCTTTAACTCCACTCCTTGCTTGTATGCGTATGTAAATCATTTGTCCCTTGGCTTTGGTTTCGTAGACAATCTTGGATTCACCTGGATTAACTTTCCACCAACCTTCAGAAACCCAAAATGCTGGAAGCATTACTGCAACGCTAGAATCAGAGGGGCCACCGGAAGCAGATGATCTACTGCGCTCATAAACTCCATAGGCGAAATAAACAGACTCATTGCTTTGATTTTTGATGGTAAAACTATCATAAACCTCACTCCTTGTTCGTGGCATTGGAGGATTAATCTGTCGTATAGTCTCGCCTGGAGATTCCCAATCGCGGGGATTGCAAGTAACATCAAGAAAACCACACCCTGCTGAGGCTCTGTTAGGAGGACTCAACAAGGGTAATAAAGAGCCTAATAAGCCAACAATAGCTAATACAACTATTTTCTTCTTAATCATGACTTTACCTCATTCAAATTACCTATTTCTAATTTTTTAACCTGTGTAGGGCGAGAGTCGTCCCGTGCTGGGGCAGTTTCGCTTAAATGCTCAATAGCTTGCTTTCTTTTATTACACCCTAAGACCAATCCCTTTGTCAGTCGGATGGTGTCGGTACTTTTTCCTAAAAAATTCCCAAAATGTCGGAAAAAGATCGGAAAGATCGGATACAATTGGATAAGATTATTCAGTGTCATCTCGCTATGGATATTGCAGAAGTATTGAAACTCGCAGATCAACTGCTTTTTACCCATACAGGCGAACATTTAGACCTTCTGCAAGAAACAATCCTTAAAGGTACATTACAGGGCAATAAATACGCTGAGATTGCATCAGAAAATCATTTAAGTGAAGGTCATGTTCGAGATACTGCATCGGAATTATGGCAAACTTTATCGAAAACTTTAGGGGAAGATATTAATAAATTAAATGCACGGTCTATTTTAGAAAAAGTTATTATCTCTAACAGTGTTTCATCTGGAAATTTTATTAGTATTCATCAAGTCAGTATTTGTCCAAAACAACAGAAAAAACCTAAATGTTGTCCTCTATTAAAACCCTCTGAAAAAAATCATTTAGACTTAGATGCTACACCAGAAATTACCGCATTTTTTGGACGAAATCATGAACTAAACACTTTAAAAACCTGGTTAATTCAAGACCATATCCGAATGATTACCTTAGTTGGGATACTTGGAATTGGCAAAACGATGCTGGCTGTCAAACTTATTGAAGAAATCCAAACGAAATTTCAATATATTATTTATCGCAGTCTCCAGTATTGTCCAACTATAGATGTTTTTCTAACAGATTTACTGCAAAGTGTTATTTCTCCTGCTGTTTTTCCAAATAGTCTTGATCGTCAAGTTGATTTATTGCTAAAATTTATTAAAAAACATCGCTGTTTAATTATTATTGATGATCTGCAAATGCTCTTTGAAACCGGACAATATGCAGGTCAATATAAACTCGAATTTGAAGGGTATTATTTATTATTTAAACAAATTGCTGAATTGTCTCATCCCAGTAGTTTTTTATTAATTACCAGCGAACAACCCGAATATTTAACAGTCGATAGTCCTAAATTTTTTAGGTCATTAAAATTATCAGGATTAGGAGATTGTGCTACAAAAATTTTAAAGAATAAAGAATTATTAGATCAAGAAAATTGGCATGATTTAATTGAAAAATATCAAGGTCATCCCTTATGGTTAGAAATGACAGCTACGATGATTCAAGAACTATTTTCTAGCCGAGTCACAGATTTTTTAGCTTATCCTGAGTTAATATTAAGTAATGAAATCACATTTCAACTGAATCGTTTATGGAGTAGATTAACCAAGTCAGAACAACAGGTAATCAATTATCTAGCCAAACAAGAAAATGAGGTTGCTTTGATGCAGGTTTTACAAGAAATCCCTGATCAACCCACAGATATATTAAAGACTATACAATCGTTAAAAAGACGTTGTTTGTTAGAAGATACTAGCTATACAGATCAACATCACGCTTCTTTACTAAAGATTAATTCAATTTTAAAATATTATATCATATCTCAATATTAACAAAACTTACGCAGAAACCCCGTTTCTGAATAAAAGATGGTGCGTGCGCGGAGCTTACGCACCCTACGATTGAAGTTAATCAAGGTGAAACCCAAAACATTCCTTTAATTCCGTTAGGGTCGGTAATAAACCCTAAATGATGATAGAAATTAACGGCTTTTGAACCTGCAAATAAGGTAATATTTTCGATGTTTTGCTGGCGCAGTTTTTCTAAGGTATATTGAATTAAGGCTTTTCCTAATCCTTGACTTTGAAAATTAGGATGAATGACCACATCCCACAAAGTCGCATTATAAACATGATCAGAAACGGCGCGAGTAAACCCAATTAATTGTTTTTGCGTATCTTTGACAAACCAGAGAGTCACGGCTAAAAAACTGTGTTCTAGGGCGATTTTCATTTGTTCGTGGGAACGAGTCATCCAACCCACTGCTTCAAAGAGTTGGTCTAATTGGTTTAAGTCAAAATCGATATCTGTACTTAATATAAATTGTCCGTTTTTTTGATTCACAGCTAAAGGATTATAAGAAGAATTGACAGTGGGGTTAGCAGCGATCGCATCATCATATTTAGACCATTTTTCGAGATTTTGATTAATATTTTGATGTTGCAAAAGAATTGATTTTTCTAAATCTTTCTTTTTCTGAAACACCGTCTTTAATTTTTCTTTAATTAACCGCTCATCAGGATAAACTTCCATTGCCATTGAATACAGAATTAAAGCAGCATTCATCCAATGTTTATGGAGGAAAAAATCTGCTATTTTAATCCATGATTTTAGATTACTTTTTAGAAAATTAATAATATTTTGATATTCAGGATATTGTTGACTATTCTGAATCACTTTTCGATAATAGGCGATCGCAAGATCAACGGTTTCCGGTAAACAAGATTCTAGGGTTTCTCCTAATTTAGTGGCAATAATCGCAAAATCCTGTTCTTGATGGGTTTGTAGAAGAATAACCAAACTATTCCAATAAGAAGTAATGGCTAAATCCCAGTTTTTTTGTTGAACCAACGCATCCCCTAAATTACAATATGACCAATGAAATTGAGCATTTAACTGAATAGCTTTACGGTAAACATCAACCGCTTCTTCCCAGAATTTTAATTTTAATAAAGCATTTCCTAAATTATGATACGACCAGGGAAAATTAGGATTAAGTTCAATGGCGCGACGATATTGAATAATCGCCTCTTGCCATTGTTCTTGTTTTAATAAAATATCCCCTAAATGATGATAAAACCAAGAGCAATTAGGATTTAATTCGATAGCATGACGATAATTTGTGATCGCAGCTTGCCATTGTTCTTGCTGACTCTGCAAACGCCCTAAATTAGCATAAGCTTCAGCCGACTTGACATCCGTTGCCATCCCATTAACCAAGTTGAGTTTTAAAGCATCTTCCTCTGGCATATTTCCTTATTTAAACAGGAGTATATAGCACAGATTCTAATCGTTGTAACGCAAAATCTAAATCATCATTAATTACTTCAAAATCAAACTCATTCGCCGCGTCTATTTCTGCTTTTGCTCGCATTAAACGCCGTCGAATAGCCTCTTCAGAATCCTGACCTCGACTGCGTAAACGACGTTCTAATTCATCAATAGAAGGAGGCATAATAAAAATTCGTAAAGCGGAAGGAAATGTGCCTCGAATTTGGCGAGCGCCTTCTAATTCTATTTCTAATAAAACCGATGTTCCCGCTTCAATTTGTTCTTTAACTGGGATTAAAGGGGTTCCATAACAATTACCTGCAAATTCAGCCCATTCTAATAACTCTCCCTGTTCTAACATCTCTTGAAACCGATGGCGATCTACAAAATAGTAGTCTTGTCCATTAATTTCACCGGGACGGGGAGAACGAGTGGTTACAGAAACGGATAAATGCAGGTCAGGATGACAGTTGAGCAGGGAACGAACCAAGGTTCCTTTTCCGACCCCACTAGGGCCTGTCATGACAATTAATCGGCCTTTTTTCATGGCATTTTTACTTATTCACGCTTAATAAGAGTCTTTCTATTTTCTCATAGGATGCCGATGGAAACCAAGGGGAAAAAATACAAAATCCCTTAATCATCACGGGAATTCCCGTCTTTCGCTATCACGAACCGATGAGCAACGGTTTCTGGCTGAATGGCAGAGAGAATCACATGGCTAGAATCAGTGATAATCACGGCTCTGGTTCTACGTCCATAGGTGGCATCTACTAACTGTCCGCGATCGCGTGCATCCGTTATAATACGCTTAATGGGAGCCGATTCAGGACTAACAATAGCAATCACCCGATTTGCAGAGATAATATTACCAAAACCAATATTGATTAACTGAATATCCATAAAAATCTCAACTATAGGGTTTGCCCAGGTTTTTGCGTCATAATTCCATGATAGTGAGAATTTTTGGGAGTTACAACTGTTTATGGGTTAAAAAGTTCCGGTTTTATCCTCTTGAGTTTGTTTTTTATTGTTGAGTTAAAATACCAAAAATTACTAATTTTAATGAATATTTTGCCGGATAAAACCGTTAATATAGAATTCAAAAACCCTATTTCCCCTAAAAAAAAACAGCAAAATATTAATAAAAATAAAGAGAGCCTGAATCCCCATCTCCAGAAGTATGTGTTAAGCTGACAGGTGTTCTCTGCCTATTAATGTAACCGATTATGAAAGCAATTGTTATCGATCAATACGGATCACCCGATGTGCTGCGTTATCAAGATATTCCCACCCCAACGATTAAACCGGATCAAGTTTTAGTCAAAATTCATGCTAGTAGTATTAATCCTGTAGATTGGAAAATTAGGCAGGGATTATTACAACCTTTATCCGGCTACAATTTCCCCAAAGTTTTAGGCTGTGATTTATCGGGGGAAGTGGTGGAAGTGGGGGAAAAAGCCACAAACTGGCAGGTTGGAGATCAAGTTTATACCTTCGTTAATCCCTTATTTGGCGGTGCTTATGCGGAGTATGTAGCGGTAAGTGCTACCAATCTGAGCTATAAACCCCAAAATATGACCTATACTGAAGCTGCGGGAGTTCCGGTGGCGGGTCTGACGGCGTTACAGGGGTTGTTAGATTTAGGTCAATTGCGACCGGGACAACGGGTATTAATTAATGGTGCTTCTGGCGGTGTGGGAACCTTTGCGGTGCAAATTGCTGCTGCGATGAATGCAGAGGTAACGGGGGTTTGTGGGACGGCTAATGTTGAGATTGTTAAACGTTTAGGAGCCCATACTATTATTGACTATACCCAAGAGGATTTTACCCAGCAAGAAATTCAATATGATATTATTTTTGATGCGGTGGGTAAACAGTCCTTTTTTAATTGTGAAAAAGTTCTAAAACCGGATGGAATTTATATCTCAACATTACCAACGGTTGATAATATGGGAGCGACCCTACAAACGTTATTCTTTTCTAATCAAAAATGTAAATTAGTCTTAGCTCAACCCAGCCGTCGAGATTTAGATGCTTTACGAGATTTGATCGAAACGGGTAAAGTTAAAACCATCATTGATCGAACCTATTCTTTAATTGATTTGGCTGAAGCTCATACTTATAGTGAAATGGGGCGAACTGTTGGCAAAATTGTGATTACGGTTAATGAAGGGTTACAAACCATTAATATTGATTAGGGAAGAGGGAATTACGAATTACGAATTACGAATTACGAATTACGAATAGGGAATGAGTCAGGATTTAGTAGAGACGCGCCTATTTATGCCGTCAGGTTATTACCGCGTCTCTACAACTGTAATGCGTTGCTATATATTACCAATTAATAGCTTTAGCAATGGGCATTCTCCATCCGGTTCCAAACGCGCGATCGCTAATTTTTAATCCGGGTGCAGCTTGACGACGTTTAAATTCAGCAATCATGACTAATTTAATCACTTTTTTAACGACAGCTTGTTCATGTCCTGCTTCCACAATTTCAGTCAAGGATTGATGTTTTTCAACTAAACGATATAAAATATCATCTAAAATTTCATAAGGAGGTAAAGAATCTTGATCCACCTGTCCCGGTTTGAGTTCTGCACTCGGTGGTTTCTCTAATACATGATAGGGAATTATGTCTTGTTCATAATATTGATTGAACCAAGAACATAAGGAATAAACACGGGTTTTAGGGACATCTGCAATTACTGCTAATCCTCCATTCATATCGCCATATAAGGTACAATATCCCACCGCCATTTCTGATTTATTTCCGGTGGTTAATAACAAATGCCCAAATTTATTAGAAACCGCCATTAATAAGGTTCCTCGGATGCGAGATTGGAGGTTTTCTTCGGCTAATCCAAAGGCGGTTCCTGCAAACATCGGTTCTAGGGTTTGATCAAAGGTTTGCATTAAATTTCCAATGGGTAAAGTTTTGGTTTTAATCCCTAAATTATGGGCTAATTCTAAAGCATCTTGAATCGAATGATCAGAACTATAGGGAGATGGCATTAACACCCCTAAAACGTTTTCTGAGCCTAATGCTTCCGTTGCGATCGCTGCAACTAAAGAAGAATCAATTCCCCCACTTAACCCTAAAACTACTTTAGAAAATCCACATTTATCCACATAATCTTTAACCCCTAAAACTAATGCTAACCAAATTTCTTGATCTTCATTTTCAATTAAATTTATGTCTGGATTTTGGCTAGATTGAGCAATTAAATCTTGTGTTTTTGAATCAAATTCTATAACTGCAAAATCTGTCTCAAAAGGGTTTAGACTTAAAATTTTATCGCCATTTTTATTAAATGCAAAACTACAACCATCAAAAATTAAATCATCATTTCCGCCTACTTGATTGGCATATAAAATCGGAATATTATAGCGTTTTGCAGTATGACTAATTAAAGATTGTCTGAATTTTTGCTTACCGACTTGATAAGGTGAAGCTGATAAATTAACCACTAAATCAACATCTAAATTCGCTAAATCGTGAAACGGATTACAAGGATAATTGCGTTTTCCCCAGAATAATTCATCATTCCATAAATCCTCACAAATTGTTACCCCAATTTTCAAGGTTTCTTCTAAATAAAAAAACTGGCTTTCTAACCCCGGTTCAAAATAACGATCTTCATCAAAAACATCGTAAGTTGGTAATAATCGTTTTTTAAAATACTGTTTAATTTCACCCTTTTCTAATAATGCAGCACTATTAAAAATCGGGTTCCCACCTTTTGTTTGATAATCTAAATTTTGTTGAATTGTTCCCACTAAAACGGCAATTTGAGGCGGTAAATCTATTGCTAATTGTTGTAATTTTTTCTCTGTAGCATCAATAAAACTCGGACGAATTAATAAATCTCTAGGGGGATATCCGGTTAAGGATAATTCTGTTGTTAGTAACAGATGACATCCCGCTTCAACCGCGTTTTCTGCTGCTTCTAATATTTGTTGAGCATTGACCGTTAAGTCTCCAACCGTCGGGTTAAGTTGAGCGATCGCAATTTTCATAGGTGTTTGTCCTAATCAATCAAGAATGTTTAAACTGTACTATAAACACTTTTATTATTCCCAAAGTAAGACTCGTCAATAAGTATAGAATCCTCAATCAGAGAAAGCAACTATTTTAGCATTTGAGACCAATCTAAAATAAGCATCCCCCTTATTTTAGTTTTCTGGTAAAATCTAAAATAAGCCATCCCATAATTCCCGATGAAGAACTTTAAATCTGGCACATACATCCAACAGAGTCATTACAAAAGTTTTCAACCCAACCTCATCAATAAAGCACCGCAAAAAATAGTATTACAACTTTTGATAAAATTTTAAAACTTCAGAAAACAGTAGATGCCAAAATCCAAACGTTAGGTCGTCGAACATTCAATGCTCAAAAAGTATTGAATTCCTTGTATCAACGACCCCTAATTAATGCAGGTGAAGTCACTAAATTAACAGGACTTTCTTCTGCATCATCCTATAAACTCATTGCCGATTTAGAAAATCTCTCAATTCTACAAGAAATCACTGGAGGAAAAAGAAGTAAGCACTACATATTTTCTGAATATTTAGATTTGTTCAAATAAGCCTAATCATTAACCAGAATGTTCGCGCCTATTTTGATTGATCGCTTGTACAATCTCAATCTGTTAACCCGACAATCATAGGACTGGTGAAAAACCCTAAAAATCTATAAATATTCTTCCTGTACAGGCATTTTTACTTTTTCTAAATCAGGAAGCTTAACAACTTCTTTCTCCTGTTCCTTAACATTAATGGGCATCCTTAACGGTTGACGCTGTTCGATCCAACAACTGGCTAAGGGTAAGGTTTGATCCAAATCTTCCAACGGTCGCGGAATGACCATCACCGCGTTTAACTCGCCAATGCGTTCGGCTTCAAACATTCCCGCTTCAACAGCCATTGCCACATCGGACACCGGGCCGCGAATAATCGCCGTACACAACCCCGCCCCAATGCGTTCATAGGACATCAGACGCACATCTGCTGCTTTTAACATGGCATCTGCGGCCCCCACCATCGCCGGAAATCCGCGTGTTTCTAGTAAACCCACCGCTTGATTACTTAAACGATGACTTCCCCCCCCACTGGTGAGATTAGATAAGCGGGAACTAATGGGAAGCACAATTTCTAAATTGGGAAACGGTCGGGGAATGACTAAGGTAGAGATCAATTGACCAAATTGTTTCGCGGTTTGCGCTCCGGTTTCCACCGCTAACCGCACCTCAGAAATTTTTCCCCGGACAATGGCTGTACAATGTCCCCCCCCAATTTTCTCATATCCCACTAAATGAACTCCGGCGGACTTGAGCATCATATCAGCCGTTCCCACAATGGCTGGGAAACTCTGAGTGGAAACTAAACCCAAGGCCAGATCTCTAAACTCGTGCTGAACTTGCTGTCCAGAAGAACCGGAATTATGTTTGTTTATGTCCATTTTCAATCATTCCGATGGGTCGGGAAGAGGGGTGTTGACTGTTGAGTGTTGACGGTTAACCGACAACCAACACCCAACACCCTTCAATTCGGGGGATTATTAAAGGCTTTGCGATGGGGAAGCAAGGTATCCAATAACTGACTGAGGTGTTCCTTACCATAAATAATCGGAGGGAGTGGCTGGGGTGACAGTTCCACCGATTCTGGGGACTGAGGAACCAGAGCCGATTCTTCCGATTTTTCCGGGGAAGGAGCGATCGCCGGTTCTGGTTCAGCAGGAACCGATAAAACATCTGAAGGTTGAGCCGGTTTTTCCTCCAAAGCAGAAATAATCTGGGGTTCTGAAGGAAAAGAATCTAACTCTAACAGAGGATCGGACAATTCACCAAAACCAGAAAGGATTGGCGGTGATGGGGTGAGCGGAGGTTCCGGTGGCACAGATACCTGTTCGGGTTCTAATTCACCAGAGCGATCGCCAATCACAGATCTCGCAGCAACGACTTGTTGAGGGGCAATAGAACTCTCAAAAATCGTTGTTTCTGAACCAATACAGGCATTTTCCCCCAGGGTTCCCGCCCCCAGAATTAACACCCCCGACCCCAACACAACACCTGCCTCTATTTCTAGGATACCGTGATAAGCCTGAATAATCACTCCCCGACCCACACAAACTCCCGCAGCAATCCGAAGCTGACTATCGGTTGCCGCTTGTAAGATCACCCCGGGTGCAAGGGTGGCACTGGGATCGATGGTGACATCGCCACTCACATAAACATCAGGGTTTAGGAGTTGCGGTGGCGATATGTTCATTGTTGCTGGAACCTCTAGCGTTTCAACAGGAAACTGGATCTTAGGGACGTTGGATAATTTCCTCCAGTACCCGACGTTTGGCTTTTGAGTCAATCCCAATCAACCGCACATACTCGCCGCTATGTTCGTTTAAACAACCGTTTAAAGCGGTCATGACTTCAGAGATATTGTTGGATTGAATCGGAGAGCAACTCTTCCAAGATCCGGTGCGGAAGCGACGAGCATCAGCGTGTTCTGTGCCAATTTTGTAGCCTTTAGCTAACAGATCCCGAACTTGATCGGTGACGTTGTTGCCAAGTTTGCCACTAGAAACCGGAGCTACACTGGCGCTACTGCTGGATGCAGGGGCTGAAGTTGAAGCGGTTTTAACCACTTTGCCATCGGGACGTTGAATAATTTCTTCGAGCACCCGGCGTTTGTTTTTGGGATCAATCCCAATCAAGCGCACATATTCCCCAGGATGCTCACTGGCGATGGCATCTAATTTAGACAGGGCATCGGCTACTCCCGATCCCGAAATGCTGGGGCCACTGCGCCAAGATCCGGTACGGAAGCGACGGGCATCGGCGTATTCTGTGCCAATTTTGAAGCCTTTGGCTAACAGATCCCCAATTTGTGATCCTAAATCAGAACTGCCACTACTGGCAGAACCGGACGGGGCTGAGGCGGAAACGCTGACTTTACCATTACTGGATTTGGCAGCAACGGGGCCATCGGGACGTTGAATAATTTCTTCGACCACTCGGCGTTTGGCTTTGGAATCAATGCCTAACAAACGGACATATTCTCCGGTGTGTTCTCTCAGGCAAGCTTCTAAGGCAGCCACAACTTCCCCGGTACTCTTCGCATTAATGGGAGATCCACTCTTCCAAGATCCAGTACGGAAGCGACGAGCATCGGCGTGTTCTGTGCCAATTTTGTAGCCTTTGGCTAAGAGATCGCCAATTTGCTGAACGATTTCCGAGGGTAAATTCCCACCGCCGACATTGGCATAGGAGCGATCGCGACCACTGCCATTCCCAGAGGATTCATTACGGATGGGGTTAATACAAGAAGCGTTTTCAGAACACTGATAACCGGCTTTGAGAGATTGGTTCACACCAATGACATGAGTGGCGAAGCTGAGATCGGCATCCGTGACATTGGGTAAGCGATCGGCTTGTTGCTGATTGGTGATAATAGAACCAGAGGGAACGTATTTTCCAGGGGGAATTTCCACGTCTTCGATTAAAACGTGCATCATCACAATGCAACCATTCCCAACTCTGGAATTAAACACCGTAGAGCGGAACCCAATAAAACAGTTATCTCCCACATAAGCAGGGCCATGAATTAAGGCCATGTGGGTAATGGAAGAATTCTTGCCAATCCACACGGAGTAATTTTGGCCATCATCGCCTTTGACGCGACCTTCTTCTAAGCCATGAATCACTACGCCGTCTTGGATATTGCTATTTTCCCCAATCGCAAAGGGTGAACCTTCATCAGCGCGAATGGAGGTGCCAGGGGCGACTAATACATGAGCCCCAATGCGAACGTCACCAATAATATTAGAGAAAGAATGTACATAAGCCGTTGGATCGATTTTCGGCTCTGCCAAGTTCTTCGACCAAGGGGTTGGAGGTGCCGCTAGGCCACGAACTGCCATAATCTTAATTGCTCCTAACCGAATAGTTGTTTGTTGTTCGTTTTCAGGGTTCGTTATCTCAGAAGCTAAAATGGGTGATTAAGAAGGAATGGAATTAAAACTTAAGAACTTCTAAAGTTTTTCAATTTCGGGTGCAAAATCTCAATTTTTTTCAAAATTTCAATTATCCTATAAGGAAACACCCTTTCAGCCTTGTTCTTTTTCAAGATTTCCGGCTTCTGGCTTCTCAATTGCCCAACTTTCTCTCCTGTTAATAATGATCTCTTTTGCTGTAAATCAAGCGATTTTCTACGCTGATAGTGTCAATAATGGCAACAATAGCCGCATCGCTGGGGCGTTTTTCATTCCCTTCGATTTGACGGGCTGCACTGCCTCGACTGACCAGTACCCACTCACTCACTCCGGCTCCGACTGCATCAATCGCCACCTCATATCCATTGGATATATCTTCTCCATTTTCATCCACAAATCTGACGAGGAGAAATTTGGAACCGCGTAAACTGGGTTCTTTTTGATTACCGACGACTGTGCCAATCACTTTGGCAATTTGCATAAGAGTTGGAGGATGAATAAAGGGAAATTTTCAGTAACAATAGGTCGGATACACCGACTAAAGGTTACGGTTTAAATCTTCTGGAAATTAAGGACGGTTGATGGGACGCCCAGCCATCATTTCGCGGAATTGTTCCACCGCTTCGGTGTAACGGATGGGTAAAACGTATTCTAAATTTTCGTGAGGACGGGCAATAATATGGGTCGATAAAACTTCTCCACCCTTGACTCGTTTGACGGATTCAACTCCCGCCGCTACGGAGGCTTGGACTTCGGAAACATCGCCCCGCACAATCACGGTAACACGGCCACTGCCAATTTTTTCGTAACCGACTAAGGTAACACGGGCGGCTTTTACCATTGAGTCGGAGGCTTCAACAATAGCAGGAAAGCCTAAAGTTTCGATCATGCCAACTGCAATCGCCATTAAATTTGACTCCTAAAATCAATCAAAACGGTTCAGGAATAACGCGGAATGCCGTCGTACAACAGCAAGATTCCGATAAAACTTAAAATTGACTTTTGGTGCTGCGCCAGCGCCACGGTTCAGGAATTGCTTTTAAGAACTTGTACGTTTGTCAATTCAAAGGGGTATTTTTGAGTCCTTAGCCTTAGTAAGACCGGAACTGCTCTACCGCATCGGTGTAGCGAATTGGTAACACATATTCTAGGTTCTCATGGGGACGGGCAATAATGTGGGTGGAAGTCACTTGACCGCCATTGACTCGTTTGACGGATTCAATTCCAGCCGCTACGGATGCTTGAACTTCGGACACATCCCCCCGCACAATTACGGTGACTCGGCCACTGCCAATTTTCTCGTATCCGACTAAGGTGACACGAGCGGCTTTCACCATTGAGTCTGCGGCTTCAACGACAGCAGGGAAGCCCAGGGTTTCAATCATTCCAACAGCAATTGACATTGTTTAACTCCTAATTAATGAACAGACTAAACTACAATGTATTTTTAAGCAATAAGTGACTTCCCAACAGATTGAACCGTCGGATTTCGGCCTACACTCTAGGTTGTAGTTCGCCTCTAAGTCAAATTTTACGGCTTATTTATCCCTAGATTTGGCAATAGTTATATTTTCCTATTGCAACTCCCCATACCGTTAGGTGGGAAGGGGAGATAAGCCCTGCTCTCATGAGAGCTAGAAGGTTGCGGCAGGCCTTACCGTACCTTAATTTTTTGTCAAATACGGCTTTAGATTACCTACAATTTCAATTTGCAGAAATAGTAACGAACCTCCCTCTCTAAGAATAGGAGAATCGTGACACCCTTGACAATATTAATCTGCATTATATTTTCTCATTTTTAATATTATTTTTGTTGATATTGAATTTTGATTAAGTTTTGTTAAGTTCTTAAGAAAATAAAGTTGTGTCGAAACGATTATAGCTCTATTTAATAGAGTTGCAAATTAGTTTGACTCTATAAAAGGGTATAAAAATAGAGAGTTCAAGGCAGAGAACAAACCCAAAGGCGAAATCTTGATATAGTAAATTGATAATTCATAAAAATTTTCTAATTTAACTTAACATGACGGATTTTCTCCTCCAAACCAGTTGGTGGATACCTTTGTATGGCTTAATTGGGGCAATCTTGACCTTACCTTGGTCAACGGGACTGGTGCGACGTACTGGGCCAAGACCCGCCGCCTACTTTAATTTGTTAATGACGCTTTTGGCCTTTATCCATGGTTCGGTGATTTTCCGTACCACTTGGGATGAACCCATTCAGCAAATCCTCATCCATTGGGTACATACGACTGATTTAGACTTGTCCTTTGCCCTGGAAATCTCTCCGGTGAGTGTGGGGTCAATGGAATTAGTCACCAGCCTGAGTTTAATTGCTCAATGTTACGCCCTGGGATACATGGAAAAAGACTGGGCACTGGCTCGGTTTTTTGGCCTGATGGGATTCTTTGAAGCGGCCATTAGTGGGTTAGCCTTGAGTGATTCTTTGTTACTCAGTTACATTCTCTTAGAGTTGTTAACACTTTCTACCTATCTCCTCGTGGGCTTTTGGTACGCTCAACCGTTGGTGGTGACTGCGGCTAGGGATGCGTTTTTGACAAAACGGGTGGGGGATGTGTTGCTGTTAATGGGGGTGGTTTATATCTCAACCCTCGCGGGAAGCTTGAGCTTTTCTGATTTAGAAAACTGGGCAGAAACGGCAACCTTAATGCCCTTACCAGCAACTTTACTCGGTTTAGCTTTAATTGCTGGCCCCATTGGAAAATGCGCTCAATTTCCTTTAAACCTGTGGTTAGATGAAGCAATGGAGGGCCCTAACCCGGCCTCGATTTTACGGAATTCGGTGGTGGTGGCCAGTGGAGCTTATGTATTAATTAAACTGCAACCGGTTTTAGCGTTATCTCCCATTGCCTCTACAACCTTAGTGGTTTTAGGTACGATCACAGCCATTGGTGCTTCCCTGGTTTCCATTGCCCAAATCGATATAAAACGGGCTTTATCTCATTCCACCAGTGCGTATTTAGGGTTAGTTTTTATTGCGGTGGGAGAAAGTCAAGTTGATATCGCTCTGTTATTATTATTCACCCATGCGATCGCTAAATCTTTAATTTTCATGAGTGCGGGTTCCATTATTCTGACCACGAATACCCAAGATTTAACGGAAATGGGCGGTTTATGGTCAAAAATGCCCGCCACGACCATGGCGTTTATTGTCGGTTCAGCCGGTTTAGTGGCGTTAATGCCCTTGGGAACCTTTTGGACAATGCGTCGTTGGGTGAATGGATTTTGGACAGTTCCCCTGTGGTTAATTTTAGTGTTGCTGTTGATAAATTGTTTAACCGCTTTGAATTTAACCCGGGTTTTCGGATTAGTTTTTGCCGGAAAACCTCAACCTAAAACCAGACGCGCACCGGAAGTTCCTTGGCCGATGGCTGTACCGATGGTGGCGATGATTATTGTCACGTTATTAGTGCCCCTGATGTTACAACAATGGCAATTATTACTAACTTGGAATACTCCCTTAGTTGCAACATCTGCTTCTGGGTTTGCCGCCATTGTGTATCAATTAACGGTTCCTTTGTTAATTTTATCAGGATTAATGGGTGTAGCCATTGGAGGAGCAATTTATTTATATGGAATGGGTTCTAAACCCTTTAAATTGCCTTGGAAAGAATTGCAGAATTTACTGGCTTACGATTTCTATATTGATCGAATTTACAATGTTACCGTTGTCTTATTGGTCAGTCGTATTTCTGCCTTAAGTGCTTGGATTGATCGATATATTATTGATGGGATTGTGAATGCGTTTGGTTTAGCAACTCTATTTAGTGGAGAAGGCTTAAAATATAGTATTTCTGGACAATCCCAATTTTATCTGCTCACCATTGCTCTCGGTGTTGGAACACTTGTGGGACTGATGTTGTGGCTATTTTAATCAGTTATCAGTTATCAGTTATCAGTTATCAGTCAAGAAGTGAATAGTAGACAGTTTATTAACTGCTAACTCTTAACTTTTACAGACGCGCGAAAAGCCTACGGCATAGCTTCGCTCAGGCACGTTTCTACACTGATAACTGACCCCTGATAACTGATAACTGACCACTAATTACGGGCGGGGAAACCCCGCCCCTACAACTGATAACTGATTTATGCTGAGTGTATTAATTTGGGTTCCTTTGTTCGGTGCGGCTTTAATTGCTTTTTGGCCGAAGATTTCGGGTAAAACGGCTCGTCAATTGTCATTGGTGATTGCTGGAGGACTATTTTTATGGTCGTTGGTTTTAGCAGGATTATTTGATCCAAGTAATCCTTCTTTACAATTTAAAGAATATATTCCTTGGCTTACACCCTTGGGATTAAATTATTACTTAGGAGTCGATGGTTTATCCTTACCTTTAGTGATTTTAAATGGTTTATTAATTACCATTGCCATTATCAGTACCCATGTAGGAATTAGTCGCCATCAATTGTATTATTCCTCAATTTTGTTGATTGCGGCTGGAATTGCGGGAACGTTTTTATCCCAAAATTTATTATTGTTTCTACTGTTTTATGAAGTGGAATTGATTCCCCTTTATTTATTAATTGCAATTTGGGGAGGCAAAAACAAAGGGTATGCAGCCACTAAATTTTTACTCTATACGGCTGTTTCAGGATTCTTAATTTTAGCATCCTTCTTGGGAATTGTTTGGCTGACCCATACCCTTGATTTTGATTTAGATACCATTAGTGCAACTGCTTTAGGCGTTTCTTCTTTACCCTTAAATACACAACTAATTTTATTAGGCGGTCTTTTAATTGGGTTTGGAATTAAAATTCCTCTGGTTCCCTTTCATACCTGGCTACCTGATGCTCACGTCGAAGCTTCAACCCCCGTTTCCGTCCTATTAGCAGGGGTCTTATTAAAGTTAGGAACCTACGGATTATTACGCTTTGGTGTAGGTTTATTTCCTGATGCTTGGTTAGTGATTTCTCCCTGGATGGCAAGTTGGGCTGTTGTCACCGTTTTATATGGAGCCTTTTGTGCCATTTATCAGAAAGATATGAAGAAAATGGTAGCTTATAGTTCCATTGCTCACATGGGCTATATTTTATTAGGGTTTGCTGCCGCTAACTCCACCAGTTTGTTAGGTTCAGTCATGCAAATGGTGAGTCATGGTTTAATCTCTGGATTAATGTTTTTAACCGTTGGGGTCGTGTATCGAAAAGCCGGAAGTCGAGACTTAGATATTATTCAAGGGTTATTAAACCCAGAACGGGGTTTACCCTTAATTGGAACGATCATGATTTTAGCCGTAATGGCGAGTGCAGGGATACCCGGTTTAGTCGGATTTGTGGCAGAATTTATTATCTTTCGAGGCAGTATGGATGTGTTCCCGGTACAAACATTATTGTGCATGGTGGGAACCGGATTAACCTCCGTTTACTTCTTAATGATGATGAATAAAGCCTTCTTTGGTCGCCTCTCCGAATATGTGGTGAATTTGCCTCCAGTACAATGGCGCGATCGCATTCCCGCCCTGATTTTAGCACTCATTATTGTTGTGTTAGGAATTCAGCCTAATTTAATGGTCAGGTTAAGTGATGCGTCCACAACAGCGTTAGCCCATACCCAACCTTTATTTGCTCATCATCTCGCCGAAAAACTTTAACCGTTCTCATGTCACTCTGACTTTTTTTGTTAAATTGTCAGAGTGATTTCTCACACTTAGTCCAACATGATTGTAAAATAAAATAAACCTTAATTTTAATCAAAACTTTAAACAAAATGACCCTTATCCAATCTTCTGCGGCTTCTCAACACCCTCTATCTGAGTATATTTATCGCCTAGAGTCCGGTGAAGCTTTATTACCGGATTATCCTGAAAATGTGGTGGAAGTAGTTGGCATTTTAAAAAGTTATGGCATTGTTTTGGATGCCTATTCCAAAAATTTAATTTATATTGCCAATGAGCAGTTTTTAGAATTATTTCCGTTTTTTAAATATTTTAATGGCGAGGTAAAAACTCAAAAATTATTGCAATATTGGTGGCATGATCGGATTAACTTTGAATATGCTGAATATTGTATGAAAACGATGTTTTGGCATGGAGGCGGTGGCTTAGATCAATATTTAGATTCTCCTGAATTTCGACCGTTAGCTGAAACGGCTATTCAAGCTAAAACCAAGGGAAATTTAATGATTCAGACCTTACATCGTTTGTTTCCTGAATTCCTCCCCGAACAAATTCGACAACTTTCCTATTACAGTGGATTAGGTCAATTTTGGCGCGTCATGAGTGATATGTTTATTTCCTTGAGCGATCGCTATGATCGAGGAGAAATTAAATCCATTCCTGAAGTGGTTAATCATATTTTATCAGGATTAGTTGAATCAGCGAATCAACCCATTACTTATAGCGTCAAAATTAACAATAAAGTCTATGATATTCTCCCCAAATCTGCCAAATTAACCTTTTTAATGGATACGGCTGTTCCCTATGTTGAAGCGGTGTTTTTCCGAGGAACTCCATTTCCGGGAACCGTTTCTTATAATGCTCAAGCCCATCAAATTCCCCCGGAACAAAAAGAGTTTGCTTATGGTGCATTATACGCCGATCCTTTACCTATTGGGGGTTCAGGAATTCCCCCCACTCAATTAATGCAAGATATGCGTCATTTTTTACCTGACTATTTACACAATATTTATCAAAATAGTTGTCGCGGCGAAGATGATTTACGGGTACAAATTTGCCAAAGTTTTCAAAAGTCCATGTATTGTGTAACAACTGCCGCCATTATTGGATTAGCACCCTATCCCATTAGTACCTCTGATCCTGAGCAAAAACAAGCAAATCGGATTTATTTTGAAAATTGGATGGATCGATTTTTAAACTCTCGTTTAGGGGAAGTTAATAAACCCACATCTAGGGAATGTAAGCTATTTCCAGAACGTTAATACTAGAAACCCGGTTTCTTTTAGAAACCGGATTTCTGACAATCCACAGGAGTTTTCTTAGAAAAAATTACTATATCTACAAAGCTATTTAATGATTTAAAACCAGAGTAAGGATTGTCAAATGTCAGCAACACCGGAAAGCTTACAAAAATTTATTGATTTCTGTAAAGAACAGATCACAGGACAAGAAAGAAAAGAAGCACAAACTTTTTTAGATCGTTTTTTTAAAGCATTCGGTTATGAAGGTGCTTTAGAAGCGGGAGCAAAATATGAGGAAGCGATCAAAAAAGGCAGCTTAAAAGGTAAAACGGGTTTTGCTGATTTAATTTGGAAACCTAAAGTTTTAATTGAGATGAAACAACGGGGTGAGGATCTCAATAAACATTATGCCCAAGCTTTTGCTTATTGGCAACGTTTAGTACCTAATCGCCCTCGTTATGTGATCCTTTGTAATTTTGATGAATTTTGGATTTTTGATTTTGATAATCAATTAGATGAACCTGTTGATAAAGTCGCTGTTATTAACTTAGTAGAAAGAGCGAGTGCTTTTGTTTTTATGGAGTTGGGAAATCGGACTCCTGTTTTTAGAAATAATCAAGTAGAAATTACTGAAATTGCAGCCCGAAGAATGGCGGAATTATTTACAATTTTACACCAAAGATTGTCAAAAAAAAACAGTCTGAATTAATCGTTCAACGTTTTATTTTACAATGTGTATTAGCCATGTTTGCTGAAGATCGGGGATTATTACCTCAAGATTTATTTATTACTTGTGTACAAGATTGTCTGCAAAATAAACTAAGCTCTTATGATATCATTGGGGGATTATTTAGAGAAATGAATCAAACCGGAATTACTCCGGCTGGGCGTTATAAAGGTGTAGATTATTTTAATGGGGGACTATTTTCTACAATTTATCCAATTGATTTAACTGAGAAAGAATTAGAATTTTTAGATGTGGCTGCGAGACAGGATTGGAGTCAGGTTAGACCCGCAATTTTTGGGAATATTTTTGAAGGTTCGGTTAATAAAAAAGACCGTCATTCCTACGGAATTCATTATACTTCAGAAAGTGACATAATGAACATTGTTCGCCCTACTATTAGTCAGTATTGGGAGTCGCGTATTGAGGACGCAAATACTCTCAAGAAATTGTATCAATTACAGTTAGACTTACTCAATTATAAAGTCTTAGATCCAGCTTGCGGGAGTGGAAATTTTCTTTATATTGCTTATCAGGAATTAAAACGCATTGAGCAGCTTTTAATTCATAAAATTATGAGTAAAAAAACTACCAATATTGATCAATTACATATCAGTTTTGTGACTCCCCATCAGTTTTATGGAATGGATCTTAATCCTTTTGCGGTGGAGTTAGCTAGAGTTACTTTAATGATAGGGCGTAAGGTGGCAATTGATAAGTTTAATTTAACTGAATCTGCTTTACCTTTAGATACTTTGGATGATAATATTGTCTGTCAAGATGCCCTTTTTAGTGATTGGGTGAAGGCTGATGCTATTATTGGCAATCCTCCCTTTTTAGGGGGAAATAAAGTCAGATTAGAATTAGGAGATGAATACATAGAAAAAGTTTTCGATAAATTTTCAAATGTTAAAGATAAAGTAGATTTTTGTATTTATTGGTTTAGGTTAGCACATGATAACATGAATCAAAAAGGTAGGGCTGGATTAGTGGGTACTAATTCTATTAGTCAAGGACTAGGAAGAAAAGCATCCTTAGATTATATTACTCAAAATAAGGGTTATATTCACGAAGCAATTTCAACACAAGTTTGGTCAGGTGAAGCAGCCGTTCATGTTAGTATTGTTAATTGGTGTTATGAAAATCCCAAAGAATATTATTTAGATCATCAATTAGTTAAACAAATTAATTCATCTTTGACAACTACCGTAGATGTTTCACAAGTAGGTATAATTAAAGCTAATTCTAATTATGCTTTTAAAGGTGTTCAACCAACCGGACAAGGTTTTTTGATAACAGAAGAAGAAGTTAAAAGATATATCAACAGTAATGAGAATAATAACACGGTATTAAAGAAATTTTTAGATGCTAAAGATTTAGCTAGAAATCCTCATGGAAAACCGGATAGGTGGATTATTGATTTTAATAATATGAGCTTAGAAGATGCTAGTGATTATCAATTGCCTTTTGAACATATAAAAGCTACTGTTAAGCCAGAAAGAGATAAAAATAGGCGAGAAATTACCAAGTTAAACTGGTGGAGATTTGGTGAAAAACGTCCGGCGATGAGGGAAGCCATTAAAAATTTATCTTTTTATTTTGCTATTCCTCGACATTCTAAATGGTCTATTTTTATTCCGGTTCAAAAAGAATGGCTACCCGGTGATTCTACTGTAATTGTAGCATCAGATGATTTTTATATCTTAGGAATATTAACCTCAAATATTCATCGTATTTGGGTAAAAGCACAAAGTTCAACTTTAGAAGATCGAATACGCTACACTCATAAAACCTGTTTTGAAACCTTCCCCTTTCCGCAAACACCGACTAAAAAGGGGGTTGAAAAAATTAGAGAAACCATGATTAAACTCCATGAATATCGGACAGAGCAGATGGATAAAAAACAATGGGGAATTACCCAATTATACAACGAATATTTTACTGAGCCTAGTAGTCAACTGTATAAACTCCATCAACAATTAGATAAATTAGCAATGGAGGCTTATGAATTTAATCCAGATGATGATCTTTTAGAGAAATTATTAAAACTCAACCTAGAGTTAGCCGAAAAAGAGGAAAGAGGGGAAAAAATAGTTGGTTGTTGGGATATTTATCAATAATTTTTTACAGGAGAAACTCAGTTTATTGGATGATTTTTTAAGAAACCCGGTTTCTGATTCCCACGGGACTACATCTACTTGTTATAATAGATAAACCTGAGCATTAAAATCGCAAATGTATGACAGCCAAAATACACATCAGCAACTTGGGTAATTCTTTAGCTTTACCAATACCGGACTATATTGTAAAATTTTTCAATCTGAAAGCAGATGACTCAGTAATTTGCAGTATAGAAAATGGGAAAATGGTCATAGAACCTGTAAATCATACAATTTCAAAATATACCTTAGATGAATTATTGGCAGGCGAAATAGAACCGGGTGAAGAAATCTCTTGGGGAAAACCAGAAGGAGAAGAAGTTTGGTAAACTATATCCCCGAACGAGGTCATTTCATTCGCCTAAATTTCGATTCTCAAGCAGGGCACGAACAGATGGGAACTCGACCTGCACTGGTTGTGAGTCAAACTAAATTTAACCGAAAAATGGGGTTTGTGTTTGTCTGTCCGATTAGCACCACACAACGTAAAAATCCATTTTATGTTCCTATCTTATTTGAAAATATGACCTCCTAGAAACCCGGTTTCTGAGTTCTCATATTCAATACCAGTCCGCGATCGCAAGTCCTAAAACTCTCGAAAACTCCTTGACATTGTGGGTAACAAGAGTTGCTTGAAGTGAAGCGGCTGTCCCTGCAATCAAAACATCGATCGGGCCGATGGGAGTACCTTGTTGCTCCAATTGAGCGCGAATTGTCGCAGCAACAACAGCAGAATTGCGATCAAAAGGAATAAGGTTAATTCGGTTCAAAAGTTGCTGAAGTTGTTGGGTACGTTTTGCAGGGGAGGTAGATTTAGCAATACCTACTTGCAATTCAAACAGGACGATCGCGGAAATACCAATTTCTTGAGGAGATACATTAGCAAGGTTTTGGGCAACTTTTCCTTGTCCTTTAAAGTAGTAAATTAATGTATTTGTATCCAAGATGTACACTAGAAACTCTCCCGCAAGATGTCTTCCCCCGACTCGGCACGAATATCTTCCAGAGTAGGAAAGTCTTCTGCCCATGTTCCAGCTAGGGAATAAACCAGTTCCGCCCAAGGAGTCGAAGTATCTAATGTAGCACTCGATGGGTTAGCATTCAGGTGCTGGGCGCGAATAAATTCAGCAAAAGTGAGAATTTCGCTGGCTTGCTCTTGAGGAAGGCTTTTAACGATCTCGTAGATTTGTTCAATGATAGTCATAATCTGTTTGGTGAGCGAGTACGTTTATTACTATTTAATCTAACTGATTTCATGTTATCATAAAATCACTTGAAAGCAGAAGGAAATGACCATGCAAACCCAAGAAAAACTAGCAATCAAAAAGCAACCACAAACAGAGAAACGCTATTACACACCGGAGGAATATTTAGCATTAGAAGAAACTGCGATCGACAAAAGTGAATATCATGATGGGAAGATAGTAACAATGACAGGTGGAACAACCAACCATAACAGCATCATTATTAACTTGATTGCTAACTTAAAATTTGGCTTACGAGGCAAAGATTACAGATTATTTACTAGCGACGTGCGCCTGTGGATACCCCTAACTCGCCGTTATGTCTATCCCGATATCATGGTGATTCAAGGAGAACCCATCTATCCAGAAAATAACTCAACAGTTGTGACAAATCCTCTGATGATTATTGAGGTTTTGTCTAATTCAACGAAAGACTATGACCGAGGAGGAAAATTTCTCGCCTATCGCTCAATTTCTGAATTTAAAGAATATATTTTAATTGACCAATATAGCTATCATATTGAACAATTTGCTAAAATTTCTAACGGAAAATGGGTATTAACAGAATATGATTTAGAAGACTCTATCTTAACCCTAGAATCCGTAGAATTTCAAATACCCCTAAGAGATATTTACGAAGGAATTAATTTTGAAGTGAAAGAGGAAGAAGGGAACAGAGTAATAACTGAATTTCAAGAATAATATCGAGTCCAGTTAATCGGGGGTCTGAGAAACTGCGTTTCTGCGATAATTGTGGTATCTTTAGTTAGATTTCGGTAAGAAACCCTATTCTGAGTCCCCAAGCGATCGCATGATCAACGAGAAAAGTATTATATTATCTAATATGCTGTATAAACTGCATTACACACACCCAACCCATCATTTAATTGCTTAACTTTATTCACCTAAATATGAAATCTTCTCGACTACAAAAATTGATCGGCTATTTGCGTCCCCATTGGAAAAAAGCAACATTAGGAATTGTGGCGTTATTCCTGGTTAATGCTGTGGGGGTTTATATTCCAATTTTAATTCGGAATGTAGTTGATGAACTGCAAGTTGCAATTGAGTTTGACACCGTACAGCGTCAAGTATTATTGATTTTTATTTTAGCTTCGATGATGTGGGTCATTCGGATGATTTCCCGCATTGTTATTTTTGGGGTAGGTCGTCAAGTCGAATTTGATTTAAAACAAAAGATTTTTAATCATTTATTAACTTTAGAACCTTCCTATTTTTCCGAAAGTACCGTTGGAGATTTAATTAATCGTTCTACCAGTGATGTTGATAGTATTCGCCGTTTATTAGGGTTTGCAGTTTTGAGTCTGGCCAATACGATATTTGCTTACGGGTTAACGCTTCCAGTCATGTTAGCGATTAACCTGCGATTAACTTTATTATCGATTTCAGTTTATCCGTTAATGTTGATTTTAGTACAGGTTTTTAGTGGAAAGCTTCGAGATCAACAAATGACGGTTCAGGAAAAACTATCAAATATTAGTGATTTAATTCAGGAGGATATGAGTGGGATTTCTTTAATTAAAATTTATGCTCAGGAAGAGAATGAACGGAAAGCGTTTGCAGGCCATAATCAGGAATTATTTGAAGCCAATTTAGAGTTAGCTAAAACCCGTAATCTTTTATTTCCAATTTTAGGCGGAATTGCGAGTTTAAGTTTTCTGATTTTATTAGGAGTGGGAGATGAAGCGATCGCCAATGGAGAACTCAGTATCGGTAATTTTGTTGCCTTAATCTTATATGTTGAACGCTTAGTTTTTCCTACCGCCTTATTAGGATTTACAATTACAACCTATCAGCGCGGAGAAGTCAGTATTGATCGAATTGAAGCCATTTTAAGTGTTGAACCTCGGATTAAAGATCCTTTAGAACCTTTACCCTTACCCACTCCCGTTAAAGGCTGGTTAAGTGCTTCTCATCTAACCTATAGTTATCCTAGAAGCAAAATTCCGGCTTTAAATGATGTTAATTTTATAATTAAACCGGGAGAAACCGTTGCAATTGTTGGCCCTATTGGTTCTGGGAAAACAACCTTAGCGAATGCCATTCCTCGGTTATTAGATATTAAGATGGATCAGTTATTTGTAGATGGTCAAGATATTACTCAATTAACATTATCTGATTTAAGATGTGCGATCGCCTATGTTCCTCAAGAAAGCTTTTTATTTAGTACCAGTATTAGCAATAATATTGCCTATGGCAACCCTCTCGCTGAACAATCAGAAATTGAAAAAGTTGCTAAAATGGCTAAAATTCATGAAGAAATTTTGAATTTTCCCAAACAATATGAAACTCTAGTGGGAGAACGAGGAATTCAATTATCCGGCGGACAACGACAACGAACGGCGTTAGCAAGAGCATTATTAGTGGATGCACCCCTTTTAATTTTAGATGATGCCCTTTCCAGTGTGGATAATCAAACCGCAACAGAAATTTTACAGAATTTAAAAATCGGAGTCCAGCGCAAAACCGTTGTGTTTATTTCCCATCAAATGTCGGCGGCTGCAACGGCTGATCGCATTTTTGTTATGGATCAAGGACAAATTATTCAAACGGGAACCCATGCTGAATTAGTGACAATTAAAGGATTATATCAGACCCTTTGGAATCAACATAAATTAGAGGAATTATTAGTTTAATGTAAGTTGGATGAAGTGCAGTCCCAAAGGGATTGATATTTTAACCCAAATTTAAACGGATTATAAACTCAATAATTTACATCATCACCAATCAACAGAATTCGAGAATTGATCGGATTGCTGTAAGAAGTTTTATGAACACTCAGGGCAAAATATATAGCCTACACTTTGCCTTTAGTGTATAGATTTCATGCTGATTAATTACTAAGGTGATTGGATGCGTTTATTAATAGTACAGTGATGAGTTTTAACTTTTTTTTATATCAAGTATATATTGAGTTTTTAATCCGGGTCACCAAGCGGGTAAATTAGCATCTTGCTGACAAGTCGAAAGCGGCAAGGGTTCAACACGTTGAATCCTTGTCACTTTCATCTGGCTACTATCTGTATTAACCTCTAAACAAGCACAGGTATAGCCATAATTTCCATTGGTTTTAACATATTCTGGCCCATCGAGATCAGGAATATTTTCCATTCCGCTTGCTTGATATCCGCCTTGAACGGAAAGAGTCCAAGTCCCATCTGTATCTTTTAAATACCAATTAGCAGGAGTAGGATTTGCTAACCATCCACACCGGGTTTCTTGGGCGTTAGCGGGTAGAGTCAGGGTAAAAAGGTAGGAAATTATAGCAGGTATCAAAAAGTTGATTTTCATGCTTTTATAAAAGATCACCGGGAACAGGGAACAGTAGGGAAGCCAAAATGATAAACTTGCCCCTACAAATCGAATTTTAGTTCATAGGAGCAAGTTGATTAAGCTGATTAATTAGGATTATGCTGACTCGTGTTGTCGATGCCAAGCGGGATGCCATAAAACTTCGGCTGTTGAACGTTTTTCGACCATTTCTTGGGTAATCACACAGCGAACAACATCTTTTCGGGAAGGAATTTCATACATGACTTCTAACATTAATTCCTCCAGAATTCCCCGTAATGCTCTGGCTCCTGTTTTGCGGCGGAAGGCTTCTTTAGCAATCGCTTTTAACGCTTCCGGTTCAAATTCTAAACGCACATTATCCATGCGTAATAGCTTTTTATATTGTTTAACCAAGGCATTACTCGGCTCAGTTAAAATTTGCATCAACGCCCCTTCATCCAACGGAGAAACACGAGTTAAAACCGGAAGCCGTCCTATGAATTCGGGAATTAAACCAAATTTGACTAAATCTTCCGGTTGAACATGATATAAAATCTCATCGGACTGGAGGGGAGTAATGGTTGTTTTATTGTCTTCTCCCGACTGAATAAAACCGAGGGATTTTTTACCTAAGCGCTGTTCAATGAGTTTTTCTAACCCAACGAAAGCTCCCCCACAAACAAATAAAATTTTACTGGTATCAATTTGGATAAAATCTTGATAGGGATGCTTTCTTCCGCCTTGGGGAGGAACATTAACAACCGTTCCTTCTAACATTTTTAAGAGGGCTTGTTGTACCCCTTCTCCAGACACATCTCGTGTAATTGAGGTATTTTCGCTTTTACGGGCAATTTTATCAATTTCATCAATATAAATAATTCCCCGTTGTGCCGCTTCAATATCAAAATCGGCAACCTGTAACAGTCGCAGTAAGATATTTTCAACATCATCCCCAACATAACCCGCTTCCGTTAACGTTGTCGCATCGGCAACGGCAAAGGGAACATCTAATAATTTCGCTAAAGATTGGGCGAGTAAGGTTTTGCCACAACCCGTCGGCCCCATTAACAGAATATTGGCTTTTTGTAATTCGACAAAATCATCGGCTCCTGCATCAGAACCGTTTAATTTTTCAGCACCTAAGCGTTTATAATGATTATAAACCGCAACAGATAGAACTTTTTTCGCCCCATCCTGACCAATTACATGATCATCTAAATAGTTTTTAATTTCAATGGGTTTAGGAATTGAAGTCAGAGAAAATCCTTTCGTTGCAGACTGTTTTGAGGAACGTGCCTCTGGCTGGCCGCTCACTGAACCCTTGGCTCGATTGCGGTCAGAAAATTCTTCTTCTAAAATTTCGTTACAGAGTTCAACGCACTCATCACAGATATAAACACCTGGGCCTGCAATTAATTTGCGAACTTGCTCTTGAGATTTACCGCAGAACGAGCATCGTAAGTGGGAGTCATATCTGGACATAGTGAATTAATCTTTTTTTAATTAATTGCTGGTGGCTTTTCCCTAAAAAGGGGAGATGGATTGAATGGGTTTGCCGCTTGGACTGGGATGCGTTTCCTTTAGGGAACATCCTAAGCAAGATCCATCCAATACTCTCTTCCTTTAAACTAACACTAAATCAAGAAAACGTGGCAATTTCAGGTTATTCTTTATTTTTACGATAGACCGGGGAGGGAAGTAGGCAGATAAACCGTAAAGGTAGAACCAACTCCCAGTTGGCTAGATACTTTAATTTGTCCTCCCATCATTTTGCAGAAATGGTGGGTTACCGTTAAGCCTAAACCGGTTCCGCCATATTGACGACTAAAGGAATTATCCACTTGGGTAAAAGCTTGAAATAACGTTTGCTGTTGTTCTAAAGAAATCCCTATTCCGGTGTCACTCACTTGAAAACAAATCCAGTCTAAGTCGCCATTGTGTTCTCGGTTTAACGTCAGGGTAACTTTCCCCTTTTGGGTGAATTTTAAGGCATTACTGAGCAAATTATAAAAAATTTGTCGGATTTTACCCATATCTCCCTCCATCAGATCTAAATTGTTTTTACAACAAATTTGAATTGTATTTTGATTTTGATCCGCTAGAGGTTGTAAGGTTGTCACCACGTCATGAATTAAACTAGCGACTTCAAAGGTTTCCACATTCAGAGGCATTCGCCCCGATTCTACTTTACATAAATCCAAGATTTCATTAATCATGGTGAGTAAATGGGAACCCGACTGACGAATTTTTTGTACATCGGGTAATAAATCATGAATCTCACGATCTAAGACTTCTTCAAGTAATAAATCACTAAACCCAATAATAGCGTGTAACGGTGTCCTTAACTCATGACTCATATTTGCTAAAAATGTACTTTTGGCTTGGTTAGCAGTTTGAGCTTGATCTAAAGCGGTTTGTAAAATCGATTCAACCTTCAACCGTTCAATCATTTCAGTTCGCAATTGTTGAATTGCATCTTGTAATTCTGTCGTGCGTTTTTTAACTCTAATTTCTAATTCTGCCTTGACTTGGGCTAAGGCTTGTTCCGCTTTTCGGCGTTCAAATCGTTCAATGGCTAAGGCAACTAAATTCGCTAAGGAATCAATAAAGGTTCGATCTTCAAGATTACATTTCTGTTGATTACTGGGATATTCTACACAGATAAACCCAATAATTTTTCCCCCCAACCAAATCGGTACATCTAAACGGTTTCTCTGGGAATAGGGAAGATCCTTCAGGTAAGATTCAGATGATGAATCGAAAGAAAATAAACGATCAGCAGAAAAAGGTGCAGGTTGAGGATTAATCTGAGTTGAACAATGGGGAAAACAAGGATTAACGAGGGATAAATCCTCCGGGGAATGGTGATGGTTTTGACGTTCATACAAATCTAAACAAATCCAATCTAAACCTGGCTTTTCTATCCCAGATTCAACGTTAAATTCAGGAATGAATTCAGGAGATTGTTCGGTTTTTAAAATAGCATAACGAATGCTACTATTAAGCCAAACACTGACGCGATCTACTTCTAATGTATTGGCTGCGGTTTCAGTAATTTGGCGAATGGCAATATCCAGATGATCACAATTGCGGGTTTGTTCTCGACTTAAATCCCGCAGGGCAACATTTTGACGATGTAGGCGTTCTGTACTGACTTGTAGGGTTTGTTCCGCTTGTTTTCGTTCTGTAATATCATGGAAAATCGAGAGTATCGCTCGTTCTCCTTGAAACAGTAAAATTTGGAAAGAACCCATCACCCAAAAAGGGGTTCCGTTCAGTTTTTTGACTTGCAGTTCATAGTTATGAATATAGCCTTCCGCTATGACTTTTTCAATTAATTTTTGCCGATCTAAAGGAATAAGATAAAAGTCAAGGGTTTTGAGGGTTTTGATTTGCTTCAGCGAAAAACAAAATAAATTACTGGACATGACATTGGCATATAAGATTAAGCCATCGGATAAGCGACTAATAATAATTGGAATAGGAGTGGCTTCTGCGATCGCTTCAAAGATTTCTCGCCGTTCTAATGGAGTTTCAGAAGTGTCCATAGACGGGGAGGATTTGTGTTTTTGTTTGTCATGCCAGACTTTCAGATCAATAGTTGTATTTTTCCAGGTTTCAAGGTCTGGGAATAGGGAATTGGCGTGACCCGTAAAAGATTCTTGGGAAAGTTTTTCTTCTAGCATCATTCAAGAGTTTCAAGATTGAATTGGGGGTTTAAAAAAAGACTCATGAACTGGTTGTTTTGCTGACAGCTAGGACAGGGAAATAGACCAGTAACTAACGAGACAGCATCAATCCAATATCCTCTGGGTTATACCAAATCTGAGCGGGAAGGAAAAAGCGACTTATACTTAAAGCAGAATACCACCCATCACAGAATTGTTATTTAGGGCTAACCCTCTGAATAGAAGCTAGACCCATTTTATGCCAACACCCATTAACTTTGAGGGCAGAATTCACTGATATCGCCATCCCTATTTCCCCTGCACCCTGAATGACTTTGATAATTCTGAACAGTTTAGAATAAGATAACCTATATTGGGTGAATTAGGATTAAGGTTTTCCCGGAAAAGATCAAAATTTTTTGATCAGGAGTTAAACGCCGGACATTAACATATTTCTCGAATTCCCAAGCTGTGCGATATTGATTCTTGCACTCTCTTGGATTAGATATTTGCTGTGTCGTTAAGCTATGCACTGGTTCATGAATGGTTAACACCCTTGGCGACGGGTGGTTCAGAACTCGTTGTGCAGGAAATTCTCAACCATATTGAAGCGGATGTTTACGCGCTGATTGATTTTGAATCGACAAACCCTGACAGCTATTTGTATCAACGTACCATTGGTACAACCTTTCTTCAACAGTTTCCCCTGGCGCGTTCTGGGGTGCAGAAATATTTGCCTTTACTTCCCCTGGCCATTGAACAACTCGATGTCCGAGATTATGATGTGATCCTCTCCTCTTCCCATGCCGTTGCTAAAGGGGTGCTGACCAGTCCCCATCAACTGCATCTGTGTTACTGCCATACCCCGATGCGCTACGCCTGGGATTTAACCTTTGACTATCTCAACAGTAGTTTAGCGGGAAAGGGGCTACAAGGGGTGTTAACGCGCTATCTCCTGCATCGTTTGCGGCAGTGGGATGTCATCTCAGCGAACCGAGTGGATTATTTTATTGCCAATTCTAAACATACGGCTCGACGGATTTGGCGGTGTTATCGGCGGCCAGCCACCGTGATTTACCCCCCGGTGCAGGTAGAACGATTTTGTTTTCAGCCGCAAAAACAAGACTTTTACTTAACCGTTTGTCGTTTGGTAAGTTATAAAAAAATCTCATTGATTGTGCAAGCGTTCAATCGTCTCGGATACCCTTTAGTGGTGATTGGCACCGGCCCCGATTTAAAGGCGATTCAACAACTGGCAAAACCCAATGTTCAGGTCTTAGGATGGCAATCCAATGAAGTCGTAGACCAGTATATGAGGGATGCTAAAGCCTTTGTCTACGCCTCCTGTGAGGATTTTGGCATGGCCTTAGTAGAAGCTCAAGCCTGTGGTACTCCTGTGATTGCCTACGGTGCGGGAGGTGCTTTGGAAACGGTGCGAGATCTGCGACAATATCCAGATTCGGCAACGGGTTTACTGTTTTGTGCCCAAACCGAGGAGGCATTGGTAGAGGCTGTAGAAGCGTTTGAGCAGTCTAGGGGAAAGTTTAACCCTGATATGGCTCGATTAAACGCCTCTGGGTTCAACCCGAAACAATTCCAAGAGCATTATTTGGGATTCGTGGAGCATTGCTTACAACAATTTCAATCGGGAAATATCAGCTAAAATGCCAATTGATTTCGGATATTGAAAATAGGTTTCCCAAAGCAGAGGGTTTAAAATCAAGGAATTCTTTTAACAGTGGATTAAAATTTGGGCTATATTCCCCTTTTCCACTGGAGTTTTCCCCTTCTGTCAAGAACGATTTTTTATCCGAATTTTGACGAACTAAAGCCGAATTACCTATATTGGGTGTCTTGAGGCTTTATGATCAGGACTGTGTGTGGTGTGAATTGAAGGAGTAAGATGACTGCCAATAGCCAACTCATCTTTGGTAAGGGACTTCGGCGTGGGTTCACAAGGCGGGGTGTTTTGCCCTTAGCCCATCGGGCGATGCCTCAACCCCTGTCTCGACAGCGTTTAGACGAGGAGTTTTTTAAGAGATCCTTTGATATTGTCTTTTCCCTGTCTGTTCTGATTTTGTTTGCTCCGGTTTACATAATTTTGGCTCTGCTGATTGCGTTAAGCTCACCAGGGTCAGTTTTTTATGTCCAAGAGCGAGTCGGGAAAAACCGGAAATTGTTCGGTTGTATTAAATTCAGAACAATGGTGAGTAATGCCGATGAAATGTTAGTACAAATGATGGAAACCCATCCCCATTTGCGGGAAGAATTTCACAATAATTTCAAACTCAAACATGATCCTAGAATTACTTGGATAGGTCGGTTTTTACGGGTGACAAGTTTAGATGAATTTCCCCAATTTTGGAATGTTTTAATGGGGGATATGAGTGTAGTTGGCCCTAGACCTTTAGTGGTTGAAGAACTACATAAATATGGTCGTCACATGGATAAAATTTTGACCATTAAACCCGGAATTACTGGACTATGGCAAGTTTCAGGACGCAATGATATTCCCTATCCTCGTCGCGTTCAGATGGATTTATACTATGTCAATTTTAAGAATTTCTGGACGGATTTATGGATAGTCATCAAAACCATTGGTGTTGTGATTTTTCCTAAAAATAATGGAGCTTATTAGGTTCAGAAAAAATACAAGATTCCTAGCTCAATTGAATCTTGTTTTATTTTTCTTTGAATTTTCAAACCTAGAATTTGATAAACCCCCTAAACCTTGTACATCAAGAGTTGAGGGGTTTCATTTTGAGCTAACTAGCCGATAAGCTCAAATTGGGATGAGGATTCTCCGGTAACTGAACAAGCCTGATAGAGTAGGGATTGGAATTAACTTGAATTAAACTGAATATCAGGTTAATTTGGTGATGGGTACTGATCCAAGACTGACCAGTCTGCAAGATCAGGTTGATTGATTCACGGACTGAATTGCTGATCAGGTTCTGGGGTGCAAAAAAGACAGACTTCTCCCCGTTAATTGTTATGTACAATTAAACCAGGGAATATTAACCTACAAGACCATAAGGAATACTATAAATGACGGAACGGAAAAGAGCCTTAATTACAGGAATTACGGGTCAAGATGGCTCATACCTGAGTGAATTGTTACTCGAAAAAGGCTATGAAGTTCATGGAATTATTCGTCGCTCTTCTAGCTTTAATACTGACCGCATTGACCATATTTATAAAGATCCTCATAACCTGGAGGCGCGGTTATTTCTACATTACGGAGATTTAACCGATGGCACAACTTTACGCCGAATTCTCGAAGAAGTTAAACCCGTAGAAATTTATAACCTTGGCGCTCAATCCCATGTTCGGGTCAGTTTTGATTCCCCTGAATATACTGTTGATACGGTTGGAATGGGGGTTTTACGTTTATTAGAAGCAATTCGAGACTATCAACACCGTACCGGAATCGAAGTCCGTTTTTATCAAGCGGGTTCTTCAGAAATGTTTGGGAAAGTATTAGAAATTCCCCAAAAAGAAACGACACCTTTCTATCCCCGCAGCCCCTACGCCTGTGCTAAAGTTTATGGACATTGGCAAACTGTAAACTATCGAGAATCCTACGGTTTATTTGCCTGTAACGGAATTTTATTTAACCATGAAAGTCCCCGGCGTGGCCCTACCTTTGTGACCCGTAAAATTACCCGCGCCGTCGCTCGAATTGTTAAAGGAAAACAAAAGGAAATCTATTTGGGAAATCTCGACTCAAAACGAGATTGGGGCTATGCTAAAGATTATGTTCGAGCCATGTGGCTGATGCTCCAACATTCTGAACCGGATGATTATGTGGTAGCAACTAATGAAACCCATTCGATTCGGGAATTCCTCGATATTGCCTTTGGACACGTTAATTTAGATTGGCAAAATTATGTCAAATTTGATCAACGCTATTTACGTCCTGCGGAAGTAGATATTTTAATTGGTGACCCGGCTAAAGCTAAAGAAAAATTAGGATGGGAACCCAGTGTTACCTTTGAAGAATTGGTTAAATTAATGGTAGATTCTGATCTCAAAGCGTTGGAGGAAACTCAAGAACCTACCCATCAATTTGATTAATAACTGATTTGACACTCCCCAGCCTAAAGGCGTGGGGATTCTTTGTTCACAGAGCCAACTTGCTCAAACAGGATTTCTCCAGCCAGAGTAGAGGTCAATTCTCCCAAAGCGTTGCTTGCATCTAGCGCAAGAGTTCCCGTATGCCCTACGGTACTCAATCCTCGACTCAGGATATTTCTAGCTGCGTTTTCATCTCTATCCATTACGCAACCACATTGACAAACGTGTGTCCTAGTGGATAGTGTTTTCTTAACAATTTCACCGCAACTAGAGCATTCTTGGCTGGTATATTGCGGATTGATCGCCACCGTGACTCTTTCAAATACTTTACCAAAATATTCGATCCAGATCCGAAACTGATACCAGGATGCGTCATTAATAGACTTAGCTAAACAATGATTTTTTACCAGATTTTTAATTCTCAAATCTTCGTAAGCTATCAAGTCGTTAGACTGAACTACGCACCGTGCTAATTTCACAGCATGGTCTTTACGTTGCCTACTTATTTTGAGGTGGCGTTTCCCTAAAATCTGTCTAGCTTTGCCTCGATTTTTTGAACCTTTGACTTTTCTGGAAATCCGACGTTGTGAACGTTTAAGAACCTTTTCCCCTTGACGCAAAAAATTAGGGTTCTCAACCATTACACCATTAGAGTCGGTGTAGTATTCCTTCAAACCCATATCTAATCCGATGGTATTTCCAGAAGGCTTTGTATTTTCTTTCCGGTCAACATCGACACAGAATTGAACATACACACCGTCTGCACGTTTTACTAACCTCACCCGTTTTATTTGGCTAATTTGGTAAAAGTGTAAGTCGCGTGTGCCTTTTAACTTGAGTTTACCAATATTTTTTTTATCGGTAAACTTTATTGATTTTCTGTCATCTGCCAGTTTCCAACCCGTTGATTTATACTCAACAGAACGGCAGTTTTTCTGGAATTGGGGATATCCTTTTTTACCAGGAATTGACTTTTTGCAGTTCTCGTAAAAACGGGAAATAGCAGACCAGGCTCGTTCGGCGCTAGATTGTCTAGCTTGAGAGTTTAGTTCATTAGCAAACGGAAAATTCTTAGCCAGCACGGCGCAATATTTGTTGAGATCATACTTATCTATTTTTTTGTTGTCCATCCAATAGCGTAAACAGCTATTGCGAACAAATTGTGCTGTACGAATCGCTTCATTTACTGCTTCAATCTGACTGGCTTTTCCGTAAGCTTTGAACTCAAACACTAACATCGCCTTACCTCCGGCCGGATTTCTTATGCTATATCTTTGGGCACAAGATTGGTTGACATTGCAACAAAGGTTTACAATTAAAGCCTAACTAGAAGTTAGGGGTTTTAAACCGAATTTTCTGATAATAGAGGCGAAATTCATGAGTCCACTGGATTTAACAAATAAACGGATTCTGGTAACAGGAGGTGCGGGGTTTTTAGGGCGTCAAGTGGTGGCTCAACTGCATCAAGCAGGTGCTGATCCAAACCAGATTATGATCCCTCGTTCTAAAGATTATAATTTGTGTACATTAGACGCTTGCCAAAAAGTGGTTCAGGATCAAGATATTGTGATTCATTTGGCGGCACACGTTGGCGGCATTGGTTTGAATTTAGTCAAACCGGCTGAATTGTTCTACGATAACTTGATGATGGGGACTCAATTAATTGAAAGTGCCTATCGTGCAGGGGTAGAAAAGTTTGTTTGTGTGGGAACCATTTGCGCCTATCCTAAGTTTACGCCTGTTCCTTTTAAAGAAGATGATCTGTGGGACGGTTATCCTGAAGAAACCAATGCACCCTATGGAATTGCTAAAAAAGCATTATTGGTGCAATTACAAGCTTATCGTCAACAATATGGTTTCAATGGAATTTATCTGTTACCCGTGAATTTATACGGCCCAGAAGATAATTTTGATCCCAAAAGTTCCCATGTAATTCCGGCATTAATTCGCAAGGTTTATGAAGCTCAACAACGGGGAGATAAAACCCTCCCGGTTTGGGGAGATGGCAGTCCCAGCCGCGAATTTCTATATTCAACGGATGCAGCACGGGGAATTGTTATGGCTACTCAATTGTACAATGAACCCGATCCTGTTAATTTAGGAACTAATCACGAAGTCAAAATTAAAGACTTAGTAGAAACGATTTGTGAATTGATGGGATTTGAGGGAGAAATTGTCTGGGAAACGGATAAACCCAATGGTCAACCTCGGCGTTGTTTAGATACAACCAGAGCGAAAGAAAAATTCGGGTTTATGGCAGAAGTTGGCTTTAAAGAAGGGTTAAAAAATACCATTGATTGGTATCGTCAACACGCTGAATAAGGTTTTAAAAAGTAACGATTAGGGTGTTTCATCTCAAGTGACACACCCTTTTTTTATGCTCATTAAATAGAAATTACTACGGATTTATAAACCTGTTCAACCACTGTTGCTAACCGCTTCATACCTTCGGTAATCTCTTCATCCGTTGCCGTTAAACTAATGCGAAGACATTGGTTTTTATGGCTCCATTCTCCTTGTAAACCCGGGAAAAATGAACTACCAGGAACTACAATTAAACCGACTTCTTTTAACTGTTGATAAAGTTCCCAATCCGTCATCGGTAAATCTTTAAACCACATCCAGGCAAAAATTGCGCCTTCCCCTCGATGTAAAAACCAAGGTAAATTGTTAGGCATGGCTTGATTTAATGCCGTTTCAACAACGGTGAATTTCTGCTGATAATAAGGACGAATCACCTCAGTAGCAATTTCTGATAATGCTCCAGACCCAATGGCGCGAGCGGCAATGGCTTGTCCATAACGAGGGGAATGAATACACATATTAGTTTGAAATGCTTCTAATACCTGAATTGTGCTTTCATTCCCGATGGCAATTCCTAATCGTTCCCCCGGTAAACCCGCTTTTGATAAACTAATACAATGAATAATATTCTCTCCAAAAACCGGTTTCATTTCCGTAAAATTCAACGCTGGAAAGGGGGGAGCATAGGCCGAATCAATAAATACAGGAACCTCAAAAGGTGCGGCTAATGCTGCAATTTTTTTGACTTCTGCTTCCGTTAAAACATTACCACTGGGATTACAGGGACGGGAGAAAACAACACACCCAGTCGTTTCATCAATCGTTAATTGACTAAAATCAGGACGATATTTAAAATAATGATTAGCTTCATCAATATCTAAGGCAGGTTGATAGGAAAAAACTGCTTCAGGAATTAAACTCACACCTCCATATCCGGTATAATCAGGACTTAAAGGTAAAACAACTTTTTTCAATTTACCTTCGGTGGTATATCCCCCAAAGGCATTAGCAGCATAGAAATAAATCGACTGACTCCCCGGTGTAATTAATACATTACGATCCGTTAAATTTAACCCATAACGAGAGTTAAAATCCTCAACAATAACATCAATAAAAGGTTGATATCCCTGACTCGAACCATACCGACAAACCACTTCTCCATATTCTGGACTCGATAGCAATTGTTCCGTACAATCTCGCCAAAGTTGTTCAACTTCTGGCAAAATTACCGGATTTCCCGCACTTAAATTAATAAAATCTTTACCTTTTCCCGATCTTAACGTTTCAATAATATCTTTCATAATGGCACGAACCCCGGTTAAACGAGACATCCGTTCACCAAATTGTGTCAATGCAGGATTCATAGTTCTATAACCCAATTAATTAACATTATCCACCTGTTATCAGGAGGCCGTCGGCAGAATCATAACCAGAAATCAATACCCAAAACCTCAGCAATGGAATCTGATGCCTGTTAATCCTCATTTGATCAATCTTAACCTTAGAATTGAAAATACAGAATAGTTTCAATCAGAATGTTACGGGTTTTTGTGTCTATGTTGATCTGGCAAGCTGATTTTTATCGTCGTCCCCTGAAGGATACCAGTGGGCAACCCCTTTGGGAGTTATTAGTCTGTGATCAGACTCGCCAAGTTGAGTTTATAGCGATGTGTCCTCAATCGCAAGCGAATTCGACTTGGTTAATTGAACAGTTACAGCAAGCAATTGTAATCCGAAAACCGGAGCGAATTCAAGTCTTTCGTCCCCAGTCTTTTAGTTTATTAGAAATGGCTGGTAAAGCATTAGGAATTGTCGTCGAACCTGCTCGAAATACTATCGCCTTAAAACAGTGGTTAGAGGAACGTTCAAAATCCTATTCTGAGTTGGAAAATTATACGGGGGAACTTTATAATCCTGTGAAATTAGATCAACCTCCCCCTTTACCTTTACCGGAAAATTTATGGGGCGATCGCTGGCGATTTGCTAACCTATCTGCGGGAAATTTGCAAGCGTTTTTTGCCGATCGTCCGATTCCAATTTTACAAATGCCGGATGAATTTTTACCGTTAAATTTAGGATTAGCATCTGTAGTTGCCATTCCGGGAATTGTGATTGATGGAGGTAAAAAATCGATGCAGTTGGCGCGATGGTTAGCGGAAATTCAACCTTTTTCTTGCAATTATATGGCGGGTTCACCCGATGGATTAATTTTAGAATCTGGCTTAGTTGATCGGTGGGTTGTGGCAACCTTTGAAGATTCGGAAGTTACGGAAGCAGCTAAAACCTTTGAAGTTAGAAAACAGTTAGCTAAAGGATTACATTTTTTATTAGTTCAACCGGATGATTCGGGGATGACTTTTAGTGGATTTTGGTTATTAAAAGGGGAAATAAAAAAATAAAGTTAATAGGAGAAATCGGGTTTCTTTAAGAAACCCGATTTCTGAATAGTCTACAGTTTAACTTCTACAATACCATGCACTCGTAATCTTCAACGAAGTCACCCACGAGCATTAAAATTTGTTTGGCAGCCATAAGATAAATTTAATTAGAAAAATCACTTTTCCCTTTATATTATAAATTGTTGATTGTAAAATGAATACGGCAGATGATTGGGGAGGGATAATCAAGGGTGTTTGACAGTATTTGCAAGTTTCTGGCAGAAAACTATTCTCAAGATCTGGCGAGTTGGTTGTTGGGTTCTCCCGTTGCATTAACTGATTTGAGTCCCCAAGAGTTATCATTGGAACCCATTCGTGCTGATTCCCTGATCTTACTGCAATCAGATGATCTTGTCTTGCACACAGAATTTCAAACCGAACCCGATGCTAAAATCCCCTTTCGGATGTTAGATTATCGAGTAAGGGTCTATCGTCGTTTTCCTAACAAAGTCATGCGTCAGGTGGTGATTTATCTGGGTCAAACTAATTCCCCTTTAGTACAGGAAAATAGTTTTCGCCTAGAAAATACGTTTCATCAGTTTGAGGTAATTCGTCTTTGGGAACAACCCCCTGAAGGGTTTTTAAGTGTAACAGGACTGTTACCCTTTGCGGTACTGAGTCAGACCGATGATCCGACAATGATATTAAGTCAAGTTGCTGAAGTGATTGGCAGAATTACAGATCAACAGGTTCAAAATAATCTTACTGCTGCTTCAGCAATTTTGGCAGGTTTAGTTTTAAATAAAGATACCGTGAAAAGAATTTTAAGGAGTGATCTTATGCGAAATTCAGTCATCTATCAAGAAATTCTACAAGAAGGGAAACGGGAAGGGAAACGGGAAGGGAAACTGGAAGCAAAGGAAGAAATTGCTTTAAATTTATTGCGAATGGGTTTGAGTTTAGAGCAAGTTGTTCAGGTAACAGGATTAAGTCTTGAAGAGGTTCAATCTTTGTAAAATGCTTTAGTATTCTTGTCAGTGATATCGAGAATTTATGTATTGTTCAAGAAACCCGATTTTTGCATAATCTCGTGGCTGCTTCGACAATTTTGGCGAGTTTAGTTTTAAATAAAGATACCGTAAAAAGACTTTTAAGGAGTGATCTTATGCGAAATTCAGTCATCTATCAAGAAATTCTACAAGAAGGGAGATTGCAAGGGAGACTGGAAGCGAAATTGGAAGCAAAATTGGAAGGGAGACAGGAAGCAAAATTGGAAGGGAGACAGGAAGCAAAGGAAGAAATTGCTTTAAATTTATTGCGGATGGGTTTGAGTTTAGAGCAAGTTATTCAAGCAACTGGATTAAGTCTCGAAGAGATTCAATCTTTGTAAATTAGCTTTGACAGCATTAATAATGGATGAATGGAGGTGAGCAAGATGCAAATTTATTCTATTGAATAACGATAACGAGTAGTTAGGCAAAAATCAGGATCTAAAAATATTGTTTTTGGATGTTATTTTAGCCTAAATTAAGAGATAATAGAGTTTGTGTGAACTTCAGAAAAAATTACGATCACGTCAACGCCATGCTGTCTTTTCTTCGCAACGATCTCAACCAAATTCGCGCCTATACTCCTCACCCTGGAGGGAGTTCCGGTAGTCCGGTCGAAACTGAAGTTTTAGATCGCTTAGATACTAATGAATGTCCCTATGATTTACCCGAAGCATTAAAACAAAAGCTGGCGTGGACGTATCAACATGAAATTGAAACAAATCGTTATCCTGATGGCAGCCATTTCCCGTTAAAACTAGCGATCGCCAGTTATATTAATGAAATCATTTCTAATGCTGAAGCCTGTGTTAATCCAGAGCAAATTTCTGTGGGGAATGGGTCAGATGAATTAATTCGCTCTATCTTAATTGCCACTTGTTTAGGGGGAGAAGGCTCAATTTTAGTGGCTAATCCTACCTTTTCCATGTATGGAATCATTGCTCAAACTTTAGGGATTCCAGTTGTGAGCGTGGGACGGAATGAAGACACATTTGAAATGGATTTAAAAGCTGCTCAAACGGCGATTAAAACCACACAAAACCCTCCCATTCGAGTTGTATTTGTGGTTCATCCTAATTCCCCAACGGCTAATGCTTTAACAGAAGATGAATTAGATTGGTTAAGAAGTTTACCCAAACATATTTTAGTGGTTATTGATGAAGCTTATTTTGAGTTTAGTCAAACCAGCGTTGTCGAGGAGTTAAAACAACATCCCAATTGGGTGATTTTACGCACTTTTTCTAAGGCTTTTCGCTTGGCTTCATTACGCGCTGGATATGCGATCGCTCATCCTGAATTGATCACCGCATTAGAAAAAGTTCGTCTCCCCTATAATCTCCCCAGCTTCACACAAACCGCAGCGTTATTAGCTTTAAACCACCGTCAAGATTTACTAGCCGTTATTCCTGAAATATTAGGAGAACGGACTCGTTTAATTAACGCTTTAGCTCAAAATAAACAATTAAAGCTTTGGCGAAGTGATGCTAATTTTATTTATATTAGACTCAGCGATGAACACAATTCTGAAGCTGCCTTAAACGAGATCATGCAACAATTAAAAGCCAAAGGAACATTAGTCCGTCACACCGGAGAAGGACTGCGAATTACCATTGGTCGTCCTGATGAAAATCAACGCACCATTGAACGGTTATTTTCGATTTTATAGGGACAAGGGAACAACAGGAAGTTATGATCCAACGCTATTTGAAAATTTTAACCTTATTTTGGGAAACTGCGATCGCGGCAGAACTAGAATATCGGGTAAATTTTTTAATTTCTGCTATCACTAGCTTAGGAAGTTTAATTGGCAGTATGTTTAGCCTGTTTCTATTTTATAGAACCGGCTATAGTTTTGAAGGATGGAGTTGGGAAGAAGCCTTAATTGTTCTGGGAATTTTTACAATTTTACAAGGAATTTCTACAACACTATTAGTTCCCAATTTAAACAGAATTGTTACCCATGTTCAAGATGGAACCTTAGATTTTGTCTTACTTAAACCCCTCAGTAGTCAATTTTGGCTATCCACCCGAATGATTTCTCCTTGGGGAACCCCGGATCTAATTTTTGGTTGTTCAATTGTTGTCTATGAAGGCAATAAACTCGGCTTAACGGTCAGAGATTATCTCGATAGTTTATTGCCTTTATCTTTTGGCATTATGAGTTTATATAGTATCTGGTTTATCTTAGGAGCAACCAGTATTTGGTTTGTTAAAATTTATAATGTCACCGAGGTATTACGGGGATTATTAGAAGCCGGACGATATCCAATGGTCGCTTATCCAATGGCTTATCGGTTCTTTTTTACGTTTATTGTTCCCGTCGCATTTTTAACAACAATTCCCGCCGAATCTATTTTAGGGCGAACTCAAATCTCCTGGGTGATGGGTTCAGGATTATTAGCTTTAGCACTATTAATATTTTCGGCAAAGTTTTGGGAATTTGCTTTAAAATTCTATACCAGCGCATCGAGTTAATTTCCAATGATAACCCCGCTTTATTATCCAATAATTCCAACTAAATTGGCAACTGTAAACAATAATTCATGGGATTCTACAGGTTTTGCCAAATGAGCGTGAAATCCTGCTGAGAATGCTGCTGTGCGGTCTTCAGCTTTGGCATAAGCCGTCAACGCTAAAGCCGGAATTTGACCACCTTCTTCTGGGGGTAATAAACGAATTCGACGTAATAAAGAATAACCGTCTCCTTGAGGCATTCCAATATCACTCACTAAGATATGAAATGGAGATGTACTACTGTTGTCTTTTAATAAATTAAATGCTTCTTCAGCACTACCTGCCGTCACCACATTTGCCCCACAATTTTGTAAAATATGAGCCACTAAATCACGAGCATCAACTTCATCATCAACAACTAATACCCGTATCTCTTTTAATTTTAAACAACTTTCTAGGATCAAATCATTGTCACTGAGAAAATCTTGAAAATCATCATTTTCTTCTAATAACTCTGATGTCATAAAAGGTAACTTGACCGTAAAGGTTGTACCCTGTCCTAACCCTGGACTATCAACGCTAACAGTTCCCCCATGCAGTTCAACTAAATGGCGCACAATAGCTAATCCTAATCCTAATCCCCCTTGTTTGCGAGTAATAGAACCATCAGCTTGTCGAAAACGTTCAAACACAAAAGGTAAAAAATCTGGACTAATTCCTTGTCCTGTATCACTAACTTGAATTTCTCCATATTCTACCTTTTCAAATCCTTCTGAAAACGACCTATTCCGTTGAGTTAGAGCATCTAAACAAGAACAGAAATTTTTCTCTTGAAACTTACCGAGTCGCACTTCAATTTTTCCGCCTTCTGAGCTAAATTTCACCGCATTTGTGAGTAGATTCCAAATCACTTGCTGTAAACGATTGCTATCCCCCATCACAATCCCAATATTAGATTGAAGAGAAACATGAATCTTAATATTTTTCGCCTCCGCCGCCGGACGTACTGTGTCAATGGCGGCTTCAATAATCGGAATTAAAGAAGTTGGAGCCAAACTTAAATGTAATTTTCCACTCATAATTCGAGAGACATCTAATAAATCCTCAATGAGTTGAGCTAAAGAACGGGTATTGCGGTTAATTGTTTCTGTAGCTCGATTAAAAGTTTCTGGATCTAAATGTTTCGACATTAATAGTTGTGTCCATCCCAACATGGCATTCAACGGTGTCCGCAATTCATGGGAAAGGGTTGCTAAAAATTCATCTTTGAGGCGGTTTGCTTCCGCTAACTCTTCCGCACGGGTGCGGAGTTGAGCTTCTAATTGTTTACGGTTGGTAATATCGCGTAAAGCCGTTACTTGAACTTGACGCCCTTTATAAACATGGGGACGACCGATAATTTCTAAATTAAATTTTATCCCATCTTTTTTTAAGCCAACGGCTTCAACGGGAGCTTCTAAATTCTTCTGAAGATTGTGTAAAATTAAAGTTTGACTATCGGGAGTGACAAAATCTAAAAAAGACGATCCAATCATGTTTTCTAAACAGCAATCAAACATAATGGCTGCCCCTTGATTAGCATCTAAAATCATCCCATTTTCATGAATAATAATTCCATCAAACGTCGTTTCAATTAACGTTCTAAACCGAGCTTCACTTTCTTGTAATTCTTCTTCTGCGTGTTTTCGTTCTGTAATATCTTCATAGATAAAAACCACTTCCCGAATTTGACCAATTTCATCCCGCACCGGATAAATATAAGCTTGTACCCAACGTTGAGCATAGCTATAACGAGAGAATCCTGGGAAGGTTTTATGGGGATCATACAAAATCGGAGGAATGGTCACCGATTCCCCAGCAAATCCCCGTTTAATATAAGAGATAATTCCTTTTTCAATGAATTGTTGATCATTAAAAAGATTGTAATCTTTGATATTTTCTCCTTTAATTCCCCACAAATCTTCCCAGGCTCGGTTGACACGCTGAACAGAACCGTCTACCGATAAAATTAAAATACTCAAGGGAGATTGTTCAACCATCGTTCGATATTGCACTTCTGAACGACGTAATAAAGCTTCCGCTTGACGGCTTTCTGTGCGGTCAATCGCCACCCCCCCGACTAACGGCTGTCCGTAAGCATCCCAAATCGGAAATTGATAAACTAAAAATTCTCCCATCGTGCCATCCCGCCTAGGGATAGACTGAATCACTTCTAAAACACGTTTTTCTGAAGCAACAATAGAAATACAATCGAGGAATTCTGAAGCTAAGTGGGGAGGAAATAGATCAACAACTGTTGTTCCTAAAGCGTCCTGGGAAATATTAAAGGTTTGAGTATAACTTTTACTAAAATATAACATTCGACCTGGGCGATCGCAAATCCAGGCGATGGCTGGACTATAATCCATAAAAGCTTGAAATCGGGCTTCACTATCTCGCAACGCTTTTTCGGATTTTCTTAATTCTGTTGCCGTTTTTTCAGCAATGCCTCGGGCTTGAATTTGCGATCGCATTAATCCAAATAAAATAATACCAACTAAACTCCCCGACAAGGCAATATAGGGAGCAATCAAACGTTGAGAATTAAAATCCAGTTCCGGGCGAGACGTATATTTAATTGTCCAAGTTTGTCCAGCAATCGAGATCATTTTCCGTCGCTCAAATCGAGGTTCAAATCCGAAGAGACGCTCAGAAGTAGAATCATACAGAAGATGGGCTGGGGTAATCGCTAAACCATCATAAATTTCAAAATCAATCAAAGACTCTTGATTACTCCCGAAAAGTCCTTGCATCAAGTCTCCCATCCGAAATGGACTATAGATAAATCCCAGTAATTTCTGCCGTCTTTCTGCTACCGTTGGCGGAATAGAATTGCCTTGATAAATGGGGAAATAGATTAAAAAACCCGCTTGTTTTTTCTGGTCAATTTCTTGGCGAAGAATGACTCGACCGGATGCGATGGGTAGACCCGCATCACGAGCACGTTCCATCGCCTTACGACGCACAGGTTCGCTAAACATATCAAAACCAATAGCGGCTTGGTTTCGTTGATCTAAGGGTTCAAGGTAGATAATGGCATGATATTCGGGGCGAGGATAATCAGGATAAGGCGCAAAGTTGGAACTCCCTTCCTGTCGCATTCGGTCAATTAATTGATCTTTTTCCAAGGGCGAAAACCGAATGCTAAACCCAATTCCTTGAATACCGCGATATTCCTCACGCAGTTGTAACCGTTCCATGTAGGCGCGAAACTCTTCTCGGTCTACAGTCTCTTGAGCCGCAAATAATCCACTTCCTGCCCGTAGTAAAGCTATATAGGTTTTAACATGATCTCGGATTAAATTTTCTGTACGTTGAATAGAAGAGTCAAATCGCAACCGATCTTGAGCACGCGCCGTAGATTCTACATAATAGGTTGCCAGTGCTGTCAGCAGCAATGTGCTTAACAGAACAACATACGGAACAATCTGCCGATTGGGTGACAAGAACTTATAGAGCCATTTACGCTTCATAGAGGCATCATCGAACGTCTGATGATTAGTAACACAGGTAGACAATGAGTGATCTGGGCTATTTCAATTATTACTCTTTCTGAGCGGATCAGACTTACATCGACTATTTTGATTGTCATGCAGGCTTGGCTGTAATGTCACCTTGATTTAACAAATACTTAGATTTTCTACCCGCAGACAGATCGGATAGCATTGTTAATTTCTCCAGGGAACAGGGAACCGAGATAATACTTCTGGCTGTTTCAGGTCAGTTGTAAATGATTACAATCTATTTGGGATTGCTATAGGTGCTTATTTTTAAAGGCTAATTCTGTTTTTTATTATTCTCTATTTCTTAAAAAAAAGTGTAGGGGGGAATCGAAGCTCAGATTGATGGGAACTTCGATCTTATCTACTTCCGCCCCTACTTACAAACCCGCTACCACATCTTCCAACAGGGATGCTACCGGATTGAGTCTACATCTGGCTCCTGTGAGTCACTTAAGGAGATTAAGTTCTAACCCAGAAATTCCTTAAGTGCATAGGACACATCTCTCTGCTACTGTGTGCCCATTATCTCAATGAAACTAGAGGTTTGAAAATCGATAAAGTTAACAAGTTACATCTGTAAAATTACTGATCCTTGTACATTGGGAGCAAAAATACACAAAATGTGTATTTTGTCAATATAGATAAATGGGTGTTTTTGTAGACAAAATCTGAAGATGACACAAAAAATGTAGCCAATATTTTCAAAATTGTATTCAAAAAGTCATGCTGTAACTCTCCATCCCCAAAATTTCCTGAATCTGTAGGCCAGCCACAGGAAAGATCGGGTTAAAGATTCCTCTGAAGCGTTTAGCTTTCTTCTGCTATGAGAGTTCATCCTCGATTCATTGCTCTACTCAGTGTTTTATGTTTACTTCCGGCTGAACCCCTCTATGGCTTTCCCCTCCAAGCAAACAACAATTCAGTTCCTGTTGCTCAGTTTGTAAATCCCTCTAATTCTTTGGCTCCTGAGTTTCCAATATCCCTTGCGGGTTTGGTCAAACAAAAAGCTATGGAACTTACCGGTGTCCCTGCATCAAGTGTCACCCTCCTGAATGCAGAACGTCGCATCTGGCCTAATGGCTGTTTAGGTCTTTCCTTTCCCGACATCGCCTGTTCCCAAAGCCAAGTGGAAGGCTGGTTAGTTACCGTTAAGAGTGGCGAAAAAGGTTTACTGTTTCGCACGGATAACCGAGGGAATACAATTTATCTGGAAAATGGTTTAAGTGTTTTACCTGTTTCTGTACAAGAAGCCGTATTAAAAACCGCACAGTCCCAGTCAGGAATTCCCCGGAATCAACTTCAAATTATTCAAGCCAATTCTCGTCTTTGGGATGGATGTTTAGGCATTTATCAACCCCATCAAATGTGTCCTCAAATTGCAATTATGGGTTGGCAAATCACCGTCAGAGGTAGGGGTCAACGTTGGATTTACCATACAAATCAGGATGGGTTTCAAGTCCGACTTTATAGCACCACGACTCAAGGTAATAATAATATTGGAACCCTGCAACCGATTCCCTTTAGTCCCAGTGAAGTCTCTCCTTCCTTACCCAGAGGTGCTGTATTTCAGACGATTTCTTCTGGGGGAATTACGGGAGGTTTGTCTAAAGTAACGTTGTGGTCAGATGGATGGATTACGTCCCAACAACTAAACGGAGGTCAACCTTCTGTGATCCAAAGGAATTGGATTCCACCCCAAGAAGTCCAGGCTTTCCAAAGACTGCTGACTACACAACAGCTAACTCAATATCATCGTCTCAGTTTTCCCGCGCCTTCGGGAGCCGCTGATTTCATCACCGTAACCTTAGTGGGACAAGCCACCGTAACCCGCTATGCCGATTTAAACGTTCAATTTCTCCCCCAACCCTTACGCACTATTATTACCGCTTGGGAACAGATTCAAAACTGAAGGTAAATGATTGGTAGTTTCTTTCCCCAAACGTCTTTCAATCCTTAACAGTTTGTTTACAAAACTTTGCACAACTGTTAAAAAAATTGTCATTTTTGTAACAAAATTTCGACAAAGGATAAAGTGGAATTAAAAAAGAAATAGAAAAGTTTGGGGAGTAAAACCAACAATGTTTATCAATCTTCACTGGAGGAAACCTTTTTCTCATCCACACCTAGAAAAACCGACCCAAGAAACGCCGATTTTGACCCAGACCCAAAGCAAAAGCCTCGCCAAAAAAGGACAATTAGTGGCGCGTTGGGTGAAGGATGAAAATTCTCGGCTTTCTTGCCAATGGGTGAATGAGTAGTTTTATCGTCCAAAAACATTCAACAATTTATGCAAGTTCACAGTATTAACCGATCAGGACACCATGCTTCTGATCGGTTTAAACATTTTTAGAGTTTCATTTCTTTCAAGCTGCTGCGGGGATTAAACGTTCGAGTTGCACGAATTTTTTCATAATATTCTCGTTCATTAGAATTAAGTTCTTTAGGCGGAACAACAACAATTTTAACTAATTGATCCGTGCGTCCTCCTCCCTTGGGTTTTGGCCATCCTTTGCCCCGCAATCGCAAAGACTGTCCTGAACGAATTCCCGGTGGAATATTCATCGTTACCATCCCATCGGGTGTGGGAACTTCAACAGAGGTTCCTAACGCTACTTCATCCGGGGTTAAAGGTAGTTCACAAACCAAATTTTCCCCGTCAAATTGGAAAAAAGGATGGGGTTGTAGTTCCACTTTCAGGTATAAATCCCCCCGTTGTTGGGTGTAGGGGTCGAGTTGACCTTGACCGCGAACCCTAATTTTACTCCCCGGTTTGACTCCCGCCGGAATCGTGACTTCCCCGGTTCCATAACGTTTTTGGGTTCCATGAAAGGCTTCACTGAGGGAGAGCGTTACAATCGCTTCGGAATCAGCAACAGCAGAGGGATTGCGACTATTAAATCCAGAGGAAAAATCATTATAAGCACCCCCTCCAAATCCCGAAGGATTTCCGGGTTGGGTACGATAGGAATAACTGCGACTGCTACTGGCTCCAGGTCTTGGCCCTCCACCCCCACGGCCTAAAAGAGCATTAATAAATTCATCAAAACTGTTAAATTGGCTAAAGTCAAATCCGCTAAAATCTACGTTGGAACCCGCCCCACCGGGCCATCCAGTACCTCCGGCTTGATTCCAATATTGACCAAATTGATCGTATTTTCCCCGTTTATCAGTGTCGGACAAAACTTCATAAGCTTCGTTGACTTCTTTAAAACTAGCCTCAGCCTGTTTATTCCCTGGATTCATATCCGGGTGATATTTACGGGCGAGTTTACGGTAGGCTTTTTTAATATCATCAGCCGTTGCCACTTTGTCCAATCCTAAAATCGAGTAGTAGTCTTTATAGTCAGTCCCAGGCATTCTTCCCCTCTCCTCAATACAGTGATCCTGAAGCCAGTTGTTTTATGATTAATATTCTTTAAATATAGTTCAGCAGATTAATTTCCTAAGCTGATCCTGATCTCAATTTAGGGGTTTAATCAGGCTGGATTTCCCTACACTCAACATCCCCTATCTCAGTGCTGCTCAATCTTTCTTACAAGGTATCAAGGTTTTTAAGACAATTGGGTTCGGTTGTTGCTGATGGAATCAGCGCAATGTCCGAACTTTACGAAATTAGGATCTCGACGGAAACATCACCCAAGATCGCCAGGAATCGGTAGGATCAGTAGAGATAGAGTTCTGAAAAAACTCGGTAATTCATACCGTTACTAGGAGAATCGTTCATGAGTCTGGTTATACTCCAGAATGGATTAGATAATATATCCTTTGCCATTTTATTTGCCACCCTATTGTTGTATTGGGTGGGGGCTGCATTTCCTAATATTCCTTATCTGTGGGCGTTGGGAACCGCAGGAATGGCGATCGCTAATCTTTCGATTGCGGCTTTATTGGGAGCGAGATGGATTGAGGCGGGTTACTTTCCTATTAGTAATTTATATGAATCGCTATTTTTCCTAACGTGGGGTATTACAACGATTCATCTGATTGCTGAAAATATGAGTCGTAGCCGTTTAGTGGGAGTTGTAACTTCTCCTGTGGCGATGGCAATTGTAGCCTTTGCCGCTTTAAAATTACCGCCCCAAATGCGCGTGGCTGAACCGTTAGTACCCGCCTTAAAATCTAACTGGTTAATGATGCACGTCAGCGTCATGATGTTAAGTTATGCCACTTTAATGGTCGGTTCTTTGTTAGCGATCGCCTTTTTAATTCTGACACGGGGACAGGAGGTTGAATTAAGTGGTAGTTCACTGGGAACGCGCATTTCTCGAAATCATCAAAAACCGGTTACTAATTTAGTCACCTATTCTTCGTCCACGGTTACAGAGTCGAACCCCACACCAGGGTTAACAACGAATGGAAATGGTACAACGGCTGTCCTAGAAGCGGTTAAACTCACACAGACTCTTCCCTCTGTTCAACCCCTGTCTCCACAACGATTAACGTTAGTGGAAACGATTGACAATATTAGTTATCGGATTATTGGATTAGGATTTCCGCTTTTAACCATTGGGATTATCGCTGGGGCTGTTTGGGCAAATGAAGCTTGGGGTTCTTATTGGAGTTGGGACCCCAAAGAAACCTGGGCATTAATTACTTGGTTAGTATTCGCCGCTTATTTACACGCCCGCATTACTCGCGGTTGGCAAGGACGCAAACCTGCTATTTTAGCAGCCACAGGATTCGTCGTGGTGTGGGTGTGCTATTTAGGAGTTAATCTATTAGGAAAAGGGTTACATTCCTACGGTTGGTTCTTCTAAATGAATCGATCCCTTTTGAGGGTAATTCCCTTGTACAAAAGACAATTTACAGGACATAGAAATGAGCGATTCAACTTATATTCTCAATGATGATGATGTGATTAATACCAGTGAAAGTGCCTTGATGTTTCAATGCACATTTAAAGCTAGTGAATTTTTGTCTATTATGGAATCTAAGTTAGAGGAGGAAAATTTATTTAAGGAAGGAATCGAGTGTCAACTGTTGCGTCCTGGTAAATCTTGGCAAACCGGGAAGTTTCGGATTCGTTTAGAATTTTGCCCCGATGAACCCGATGCAGAACCGAAAGGTATTCCCACCTCGGAATTTACTTCCCCCCCAACAACTCCTACTGTTCCGTCTGACTCTGATGCGGATATTCCTCCTTTTGTTCCTCGACCCACTAAGAGTGTAGGAATGTGGAGTTAAGCAGTGGGGTTATTCCTCTAAAATTTTCTGAATTTTATTAAGGCTCATGGTTCAAAGTTCAAGAAATTGGATTTTGAATTTTGAGCTTTGAGTTTTGGGATAAAAATACCTGACTCCTATCTGCTGACTTCTGTAGAGATCAGATCGATTCTCCCAGTCTTTTGAGAGAGTCTTCTATAATGGAACCAACTTAAAGTAGTCATAGATGGGATTTCCTTGTCTTCTGATCTGACAGAAGATTTTGACGATAGGGAAAACTGCAAGCGAACTGTTCAAATTTAGATCGTCAACTGGAGGATATAACCATGAATCCACAGAATTCGACGTTTTTTCCGATTACAGAAACCACTGTAGCGGGAGATGACGCAATTGCTGCATTATTTAAACGCATGGCGCGTTATCCTTTACTTAAACCCAATGAAGAAATAGAACTCGGTCGTCATATTCAAACCCTGGTTAAAATTGAAGAATTACAAACTCGACTGACCCTGGAATTAGGGTACTTACCTCCTCCCGCAGAACTAGCCACATTTCTAGGAATTACGGAAACAGAACTCAAACATCAATTAAAATTAGGAACGGCGGCTAAAAGTCGGATGATTAGTTCTAATTTACGATTAGTCGTTTCTATTGCTAAACGTTATATTAATCGAGGGGTTCCGTTTTTAGATTTAATTCAAGAAGGGGCTTTAGGACTCAATCGCGCTACGGAGAAATTTGATCCTGATAAAGGATATAAATTTTCCACTTATGCGTATTGGTGGATTCGTCAAGGGATTACCCGAACGATTGCTAATCAAGGACGCACCATTCGATTACCTGTTCATGTTGTTGAACAATTGAATAAATTGAAGATAGCTTACCGAGATTTAAAGCGATCGCTTCAACGAAAACCGACAGAAGAAGAATTAGCAGAAGCTGTTGCGATTACCCCCCAACAAATTCGGGTTCTTGAACAAGTTCATCGGAAATCTCTGTCTTTAAATCACCGAATTGGGACTGAAGAAAACTCCGAATTAATGGATATTTTAGAAGATCAAGAAACTCAAACTCCTGAAGCTCAAATGAATGAAATGATGATGCGTCAGGATTTATTAGAAGTTTTAGCAACCGTTTTAACGGAACGAGAAAAAGATGTTTTAGCACTGCGATTTGGATTAACCACCGGAGTTCCTTATACCTTAGAAGAAGTTAGTGGTCTTTATGATCTTTCACGGGAACGAGTGCGACAAATTCAAGCCAGAGCCATGCGAAAGTTACGCCGTCCTCATATTGCAGAAAGGCTAAAAGGTTGGATTAAATAATTTTTTCCGGTATGATGGGTTGGAATTGTTGTATACTGACAAAAATATAACAACCTAAACGTAAATTCTGTTGTCATTATCAACTATTCAACATTGAATATGTCTAAATCAGCCATTTTAAGACCAGCAACCCTTGAGGATATTCCGGTTTTATTCCAACTGATTCAAGCTTTGGCTGAATACGAAAACTTATCCCATGAAGTGAGTGGAAGTGTAGAAAACTTAAAACAGCATTTATTGGGTTCTCCATCCTATATAGAAGCAATCTTAGCTGAAGTTGAAGGAAAAGCCGTTGGTTTTGCCTTGTTTTTTCATAACTATTCTACGTTTTTAACCCAACCTGGAATTTATTTAGAAGATTTATTTGTACTTCCTGAATATCGTCGTCAAGGGATTGGTAAAGCATTAATCACTCATGTAGCAGAATTAGCCGTATCCAGAGGGTGTGGACGTTTAGAATGGTCTGTTTTAGATTGGAATCAACCCGCTATTGATTTTTATGAAAAAATAGGCGCGAAAATTTTACCTGACTGGCGCATTTGTCGGGTCACTGGAGCTTCTTTAGCAGCATTGGGAAATCGAAAATAATCTGTCCTTTTTAGTTTTTTGAGCCTTGGGCTTGAATGTTGATAAAATAAAATTCATTAATGGGTATTGAGTGAGGAGAAAATTACAATGACGATTTGGGTAAATGAACAACTTGATCCAATGGGAATCGTCTATTCTTGTATTGCTTGTTGTGATGAGAAGCAAGCTCAAGATTGCCATGAGTCCTTTCAAAGAAATTTAACAGAAATTCAAAAACAACAAGGCTGGGTTGCTATTCTGAGAACCGTTGAATCTTGGGATGATGTTCCTGTCAGTGCCTTAAAATTAAATTAAGTTTGTATAGGTGATTGAGATCACAGCCTGATCTCCCAAAAATCACAATTGCTATTGAAGTTTAATCACCTCTTTGAAGCCAAAATTCTGAAATAATAATTGTAAAGTTTAAAAGTTCAAGGCCCCCAGTTAATAGTTCTCATCGAATTACAGGCTAAAACTCTACGGAATTACCTCTAAAGCTGTGGAGTTTTTCAAATTCTCAATTCTCCATCATCATATCAATTCAGTTATCCCAACTAACCGGATCATGGAAGCACCTATTTGTTTAATTGAGTCCGCACTCAGCGAATTGTTCGTTAAAGTTCATGAAACAGGCCAGATCACATTAGCGGATCGCTATGGGTTATTGGCTGCAATTTTTGATGAGAGTTTAACGGAAGAGGAATTGCGATCGCTCAGTCGAATTTATCGGTCTATTGTTCGCAAACAAATTGAAGTGGTGGATGAAATCTCTAGCCTTCAAGAGTAAACACTCACAAACCGAGTTTCTAACCAGAAGGTAAGCTAACACCAACAACCCTGCTTGAGAAACCCGGTTTCTAACTCATTGACTCAATTAACTTTGAGTTACAACTTCTTTTTCTTTGGCTAGGAATTTTTCTAATTCTGTTAACGCATCCGCATCAACTTTCGTTTGCATCGGACAGAATTTAGGGCCACACATGGAACAGAATTCAGCCGTTTTGTAGATATCCGCCGGAAGGGTTTCGTCATGATATTCCTTCGCCCGTTCTGGGTCTAAGGATAACTCAAATTGACGAGTCCAATCAAAATTATATCGCGCTGTGGATAACTGATCATCTCGGTCACGGGCTCCAATGCGATGACGGGCAATATCGGCAGCATGGGCGGCAATTTTATAGGCAATTAACCCATTTCTGACGTCTTCAGCATTGGGTAAACCCAGGTGTTCTTTTGGCGTAACATAACATAACATTGCAGTTCCGTGCCAACCTGCGATCGCTGCACCAATGGCAGAGGTAATATGATCATAACCGGGGGCAATATCTGTTACTAACGGCCCCAAAACATAGAAGGGCGCTTCTGAACATTCCTCCATTTGTTTTTTAACATTAAATTCAATTTGATCCATCGGAACGTGACCGGGGCCTTCTACCATGACTTGTACATCATGTTCCCAAGCGCGGCGAGTTAATTGTCCGAGGGTTTTGAGTTCCGAAAGTTGAGCATCATCGGAGGCATCATGGGTACAACCCGGACGTAAAGAGTCTCCTAAACTAAAGGAAACATCGTATTTTTTGAAGATTTCAATAATATCGTCGAAATGGGTATAAAGGGGATTTTGTTTATGATGGTGCAGCATCCAACGGGCAATAATTCCGCCACCACGAGAGACAATTCCGGTAATTCGGCTTCTAACTAAGGGCAGATATTCAATTAATAATCCCGCATGAATCGTCATATAATCCACACCTTGTTGGGCGTGTTTTTCAATTACATGGAGAAAATCATCGGGGGTGAGATTTTCAATTTTGCCGTGAACACTTTCTAAAACTTGATAAATGGGAACTGTACCAATGGGAACCGGAGAAGCTTTAATAATAGCAGTCCGAATTGTATCTAAATTGCCGCCTCCGGTGGATAAATCCATCACGGTATCTGCGCCATATTTAACGGCTAAATTCAGTTTAGCGACTTCTTCATCTAAATTAGAAGAATTGGGAGAGGCACCAATATTAGCATTAACCTTACATTTAGAGGCAATTCCTATCGCCATCGGTTCTAAATTAGGATGATTAATATTAGCCGGAATAATCATCCGTCCCCGTGCGACTTCTTCCCGAATTAACTCAGCAGGTAAGTTTTCCCGTTGAGCAACATATTGCATTTCTTCGGTAATAACACCTTGACGGGCATAGTGCATTTGAGAAACGTTGCTCTGTCCATGCCGTTTGGCAATCCATTCTGTCCGCATCTTGAATTTCCTCTTATTAACAGCTTCCCTCCGCCGGTACTAACCGGACTCAGGTTCCAAGGGTGTCTTTTCTCAGCCTGAACCTAGCAGGCACCCCTAGCTTATTAGCTGAAGATGGTATCACAATTTTTGTTAATTGAGTATAATTTTATTAAATCTTTGGAAAATTCGGAATATTTAGGGCGTAATTATACTTATTGAATTAATCCTAATACATCTTGATAAATTTCTGAGACAGGACAACTAAAATTAATACTTTCTAATTGAAGAGCTTCCTGGGGTTGATAGGTAAACAATTCCCATCGTCCGTCTGAATTCCGTCTAAAACATTCAATATTAATTTTATTTTGGCTCACTAATACATATTCTTGTAAAGTTTCAATCTGTCGATAGTCGGCAAATTTATCACCTCGGTTAAAGGCTTCCGTTGAGGGAGATAAGACTTCAATAATTAAACTCGGATATTGTTTAAAATAACCATTATTTCTGTCGCGGGAGTCACAAGTTACCATAACATCAGGATAATAATAAACATCTGCGGTTTGAATATAAATTTTCATGTTTCCCGTATAAACACGACATCCTTGACCGCGTAAGTGATTTTTAAATAAAGCAATCAAATTCCCAGAAATGGTATCATGAGCATCACTTCCCGCCACCATTGCATAAACTTCTCCTCGAATATATTCATGGCGAATGGGGCTAATTTTTTCCCCTTCGAGATAATCTTCATGGGAAATATGCTGATCAGATGGATTAATAATCATAATTAAAATAGAATTGAATTAAGGTGATTATAACTCAATCAATCATGCTCAAGACTATGATTGTCATTCTGAACTCAACAATATTCACTCTGATTATCATTCTGATCTGTAGGGTGCGTAAGCCCAGCGCACGCACCATCATTATTTTACCTATTGAAATAGTAGGGTGCGGTGATCGCAGTGCACACACCAAAACCCAATTTTAAATAAAAAACCAACATCTCTAACAATTAAATCATGATTTTATTCCAAGAATTTTAATATTAATCAAAAAGTTTTGAGCAGGGAATGGGTATTCAGGGAAAACATTATCATTGTTAATTAATTGATGGTGCGTGGGCGTTGATGGTGCGTGCGCTGCGCTTACGCACCCTACTTAAAGTTTCTAAGATTATCCATTGCGTTTTTATACGCATCCTCATTACCTTGTTGTCGATACAGTTGCGCCGCTGTTTCCCAGTCTCCCCTCGCTTTTCGTTTATCTCCAACCATATAGAAAGCACCACCCCGATTGAGGTAAGCAGCAGCATTATTAGGATCAATTTTAAGAGCTTTATCGTAATCGGATATCGCCCCTTGATAGTCTTTTAAATTATTGCGAGCAGCACCCCGATTGACGTAAGCATCAGCATCATTAGGATCAATTTTAAGAGCTTTATCGTAATCGGATATCGCCCCTTGATAGTCTTTTAAATCACTGCGAACGTTACCCCGATTGTTGTAAGCAGCAGCATAATTAGGATCAATTTTAAGAGCTTTATCGCAATCAGATATCGCCCCTTGATAGTCTTTTAAATCAACGCGAGCCTTACACCGATTGTTGTAAGCAGCAGCATAATTAGGATCAATTTTAAGAGCTTTATCGCAATCAGATATCGCCCCTTGATAGTCTTTTAAATCAACGCGAGCCTTACACCGATTGAGGTAAGCAATAGCATAATTAGGATCAATTTTAAGAGCCTTATCGTAATCAGATATCGCCCCTTGATAGTCTTTTAAATCAGAGCGAGCAAGACCCCGATTGATGTAAGCGCCAGCATAATTAGGATCAATTTTAAGAGCTTTATCGTAATCGGATATCGCCCCTTGATAGTCTTTTAAATCAGAGCGAGCAAGACCCCGATTGATGTAAGCGCCAGCATAATTAGGATCAATTTTAAGAGCTTTATCGTAATCGGATATCGCCCCTTGATAGTCTTTTAATTCACGGCGAACATTACCCCGATAAATATAAGCATTTGCGTTATCAGAATTAACGTTGATAACCTTAGTAAAATCATCAAGAGCAGCGCGATAATTGCCTTGACTAAAATTAGTAGCACCTCTAGCATAGTAATCATCAGCCGTACTAGGATTATTCAGGTTAGCAACTCGACTCTTGGCGGTATTATTAACCGTAACCGTTGTATTTCCTTGACGGATTTGGGGTTTGAGGGCGATAAAAGTATTAATCGGAATCGCATAATTAATTCCCGTTTTGACGAGAGTAAATTGTCCAGTAGGTTGACCATTACTATCATAAATTAGACTCGCTTCTTGTCCCCCCAGTCCATGAATTCCAATCACTCGCCCTTCACTATCAAATACAGGGCCACCACTCATCCCAGCCCAGGTCAAGGCGCTATAGTTGATGGTGTAGCCGCCGGGTTTGCGTTGGGGTAAACTGGTAATTGCCCCTTGAGTAAATTGGGGTTCTCGTTCCACTCCTGAACGTCCCCCTAACCCAGGAAATCCATAAACCCAGATAAATGTTCCCTCAATCAGTTGATTAGAGTCGCCTAAAATAGCGGCGGAATAGTTATCAGAAGTGGTAAAGGTTAGAATTGCTAAATCCGGGCTACTCTCGTTAGTTTGGAAGGGTTGGACAAAGTTAGCAGTATAGGTTTTGCGTTGAGAAGTGGTAATATTATAGGAGCGATTAGTATTGCAATTGTTAACAAAAGTTTGGGGTTGACAAACCACATGATGATTGGTTAAAACCGTGTAGGTATTGCCATCTTTAGCAATAATTACCCCAGTTCCGCCACCGATATCACTATTAATTTGGACGGTAACGGGAACAGCGATTTTGTAAACTTCCTCGCCAGTTTTAGCATGAACCGCCACGCTTTGACTAATCACAATAGCCGCAACGGTAGCGCTTCCGGTTAACAGATGGGTGAGTGAATCAAAACCCCTGGTCAGTACCATAATTATTAATCCGTGATGGTCGAATCCTTTATTAAGGATCATTCTAACTCAACCGTTCAAGAATTGTATCCGTATTTTCACTGAATATGTATTTTTGGTAAAGGTTCACCATCTGCTTGATAGGAAATAATCAAAGATTCTAGGGCTTCTTTTCCATTCGCAACCGCTTCTTCGTAAGTAGCGCCATGAGTTCTCCAATATTGACCCCTAAAATCAGGGAGTCCGACTAAAAAACATTCATCTTCCTCTGACCATTGAATGACCATTTTATACTGAATTGGATTCATGATTTCTTGTTCTACCTGGATGCTCTATAAAACCACAACTACGCAAGAGTTGTTTTAGCTCTCTAATCTTTTTAGGCATTATATTTTAGAGGCTAATCAGAAATCAATTGCTGGATGGTGCGTGCGCTGCGCTTACGCACCCTACGGGTTTATTTTCGTCGTGATTCTAATTTCTGATAAACCTCTCTCAAATCTACATCATGATAAGCTAAAGCCACTAAAGTATGATAAAATAAATCAGCGACTTCTCCGGCGATCGCATCTTTGTCTTTATCCTTACAAGCCATCACCACTTCGGCGGATTCCTCCCCAATTTTTTTGAGAATTTTGTTATCTCCTCCGGCTAATAATTTACAAGTATAGGATTCAAGTTGGGGATAGTCACGGCGATCGCAAATTATATTAAATAATCCTGATAAAGTATTTCCTGATAATTCTTGATGTTGTTCTTCAACTCCAATAATCACCATCGGATTTTCATCACTGTAGCGAATTTCTTTGACTAAAATTTCTGCATTCCATAACACAATTTCTGCGTCTTGACAAGACCAAACTTGCTGAGAGGATACAGTTTTTTCTAAAGCCGCTGCATTCATCCAAACCCAAGTAAACACCGTTCCTTCTAAACAATCTTGGATAACGGCCAGAATCAATCCTTTTTCATTGTAACGAATTGTATCAATAGGACTCAACAGGCTTAACTCTAGGGGTTTTGAGCTTGACATAAATTTAACCAATACAACCAGAACCCTAACTTGACTACAATATCATCTTGTTGGTTTTCCTGTGGAACAGGCATCCTGCCTGTTAAAAAGCTGTAAAAAAGCAATATTCACACAGCTTTTAACGCACTAACCTAAACAATCTTACCATTCAAGGAGATTATCTCAGAGTGACCCTACCCTTAATAACTACAAAATCAGAAGAAATCTTTGCCGCCGCCCAGAAAATTATGCCAGGTGGCGTTAATTCTCCCGTGCGGGCGTTTAAGTCCGTTGGCGGACAACCCATTGTCTTTGATAGAGTCAAAGGGGCTTATGTTTGGGATGTTGACGGCAATCAATATATTGATTATGTTGGCTCTTGGGGGCCAGCCATTTGCGGTCATACCCATCCCGATGTCATCAACGCTCTCAAAGAGGCTTTAGAAAAAGGCACCAGTTTCGGCGCGCCTTGTGTATTAGAAAATGTTTTAGCCGAAATGGTGATTGATGCGGTTCCGAGCATTGAAATGGTACGATTTGTCAATTCAGGAACGGAAGCGTGTTTATCCGTATTGCGTTTAATGCGAGCCTTCACCGGACGAGACAAATTGATTAAATTTGAAGGCTGCTATCACGGACATGGAGATATGTTCCTCGTGAAAGCGGGTTCAGGGGTTGCGACCTTGGGTTTACCCGACTCCCCAGGGGTTCCCAAATCCGTCACCAGTAGTACCCTCACTGCCCCCTACAATGACCTAGAAGCCGTCAAACACCTATTTAATGAAAATCCAGGCGAAATTGCTGGAGTCATCCTAGAACCGATTGTAGGCAACGCTGGCTTTATTCCTCCCGATGCTGGGTTTTTGGAAGGGTTACGGGTACTGACCAAGGAAAATGGGGCTTTATTAGTCTTTGATGAAGTGATGACCGGCTTCCGCATTGCGTATGGCGGCGTTCAAGAGAAATTTGGGGTGACACCGGACTTAACGACATTAGGAAAAGTCATTGGTGGTGGTTTACCTGTGGGGGCCTATGGTGGACGTCGGGATATTATGTCCATGGTCGCTCCGGCTGGCCCGATGTATCAAGCGGGAACCTTATCAGGAAATCCTTTAGCAATGACGGCGGGAATCAAAACCCTAGAGTTATTGCAAAAACCAGGAACTTATGAATATTTGGATAAAATCACCAAAAAATTAAGTGAGGGGTTGTTACAAATTGCCAAAGAAACAGGTCATGCGGCTTGTGGGGGACAAATTAGTGGAATGTTTGGTTTATTTTTTACCCAAGGGCCAGTCCACAATTATGAGGATGCTAAAAAATCCGATTTAGCTAAATTTAGCCGTTTCCATCGGGGAATGTTAGAACGGGGAATTTATTTAGCGCCTTCTCAATTTGAAGCTGGGTTTACGTCTTTAGCTCATACGGATGAAGACATTGAAAAAACCTTAGCAGCCGCTAGAGAAGTGATGTCTAGTTGGTAAGTTTTGGGGTGGGGGTGAGTGAGAAGAAATCCACTGACTCACCCCACTGTAACTAGAGATTTAATAACTAATATCTTGCCATTTTTCAGCATTGGAAAACAACCCTAAATGCTTGACATTGGTTGTACTAATAACGACGGAACGACCGGGAAACTCCTCTGTTAAAAGTCGCCAGTGAGCAACAATCATCATATCGATATCAATATTTTTTTCGTCGGCTGTTGGTGTTCCCAGTAATCGAGCTTGTGCCCAAACTTCTGCTGCTAATTCAACAACTGTTTGATCAACGTCTAAAAAATCTACAACTGTCCTTAAAGCGTTTAATTTTTTGAGTCCTTCATCGGTAGCTCCAGTTTTAATAGATAATACTAAACTGCGTTTTATTTCATAAAAACAGAGTTCAGAAGAAACAAAATAAACCCCCCTAGCTAATAATTTCTCAAACCAGTTCTGACAAGCAATAACTTTGGGTAAAGCGTTAGGATTACTGAGTTCTCCCAAAACCCCTGTATCCAAAAAAACAATCATAGATTATGAAAATAACTTGCGACTACGATTTTCATCAATTATTGTTTCTATCCCCTTCCAATTTATTTGTGAGGTTTCCAATTCTTGCGGAGTCATGTTTTTTTCTCGATGTAACTGTTCCTGACGCCAAATTTTAATTAACTCCAGACCTTTTTGGTTAATCTTTATTTGTTCTTCAGGAGTTCTCCCATAATATCTCAGAGAACGGGTTAAAGTTCCTTTGGGTTCAGGATATTCGTCATGAATGGGATGGGTTTGTTGTACCATAACGATTAACCTCCAATCGTATTAATCAAAATTATAACCTATAATTTCCATAAATAAAATAATGTGTTAATATTATTCCCCCATAATATGTACCACTAATTCACGGGTATGACGATGGCGACGATGTTCCCAGAGATAGATTCCTTGCCAGGTTCCTAATAATAATCGTCCTTGAGAAATGGGGATTTGTTCAGAGGTATGGGTGAGAACAGTTCTAATATGGGCTGGCATATCATCTAAACCTTCCGCATCATGAATATAATAATTACCTTCAGGAACTAATTTCGATAAAAAGTTTTCTAAATCCCGTAACACATCAGGATCAGCATTTTCTTGAATGATTAAACTAGCGGAAGTATGCCGTAAAAATAAATGACAAATTCCGATTTTTATTCCCGAATTTTTAACAATTTCCTGCACATAAGCGGTAACATTAGAAAATGATTTACCACTGGTTTGAACATCTAAAATTTCCTGATAATGCGCCATAATCAAAACCCGTAGTAAGCCCTTCAGGGCTTTATTTTTCTTATATTTTAAGGTAAATTCAAAAGATAGTCAACAACCGCTTGAGCGATCGCTTCATTGCCATTTTTATCTAATCTTTCCGAAAGGTGAGGTTGTTGGAGGGGTTGATTGATAAAATCCCAATTATTTTCAAAAAAATCACTAGCTGTGATAATTTGATGCCCCCCATAATTTTGTAACCAGTCTAATAAAACCGGGGCTTCGGCAAATCCATCCCTAGTTAAAGAAATTAAAGGGATATCTAAGCGTAAAGCTTCCGCAAAGGTACTATATCCCGGTTTAGAAATAACTCGTCCACACAAAGGCATTAAATCCACCGGACGCAAATGAAATAAATGGGAATGAATATCCGGTAATTGCAAAAAATTACTCACTTGAACTAAATTCGGGAAAGGAGGTAAATTTACATCAAAGGTAATAAAAGTATAATCAGAATATTGTTCAAAATTATGAACTGGAATCGCATTTAATCCTAAACCGCCAAAGGTTAATAAGATAGTTTTTTCAGGAGGAGTCGTAATTCCTAATTTTTCTCTCAAAGCCTCTAAATTAAACCGAGGATTTCCCCCCGTTAAACCGACATCAATGGTATGGGGAAAAGCCGTCATCGGTTCATGGAGAGGAAAGCGAAATAAGCGATCGCACTGCCTAAAACAACCCGAAATCCAATCCGCTAATTCCATAAACTCTTCCCCCCAATCTCGATAGATAAAATCCCAACCAAAATTCCCCATCATCCAACAGGGAATTCCCGCAGATGAGGCGATCGCTGAAGCTAAGGGAGGAATATCTGCTAAAATTAAATTAACTTTATTTTGTTTAATAAAACTGACTTCCCCGGCAATAATTGAACGGTCTTGTTGGCGAATTTGTTGCCATTGCTGTAAGGTTGCGGCTTGATCCATTGTTAAACTATCAGACTGCACTACTCCCACATCAAAAGCACGGGGACGGACAATAAAATCCCCCTCCAGATAAGATTCTAATAACCATCGAGGTGCTGTTGTCACCAGAATTAATAACACATCAGGACAACGCTTTTGAATTTCATTGGCAACCGCAGCAGATCGCACAGCATGACCAAATCCATGATTTGTAATCGCTAAATAGACGGTAGGTCTTGACATGGAGGTAAATTTCAAGTTAACAGTTCCTCAATTTTGGCATGAACTCAAGGGTCAGGTGTGAGGGATTCGCTGTTAACAATAAAGCCTTAATACTCAAGGGTCAACCGAAACCCGATAAAATAAGGATCACCAATTGAGGCTGCTGCCATGAGTTCTTTCGGAACTAGCTAAGATAGACAAAATAAAGTCCTTAGCCAGACAAAAGACCTTGAAAACGTGAGTTGTGACAGGTGATGAAGGGCCAATTGAATGAAATTCTGGACAAAAAGCCTGATGTCCAGGCTTGTGGTCTACTTTTTACTGTTATCTGTAGTAACCGTCTTCTGTGTGGGGGCCATCGCCTTTCAAAGCGCCAAAGCCTCTATTCAACAGTTGGTGTTTGACCGATTGGAAGTGACGGCTACCCTGAAAGAAGAAGCGTTAAATCTATGGGTGGAGAACCAAAAAAATGCAACCGTTTCTTTAGCACAATTACCCGATCTCAAAACAGCCGCAGCGATTCTATTGACGGTGGATGCGCGTTCCCCCCAATGGAGGGATGCCTATACTCAAATTAAGCAGTATATGGCTTCTGCTCTAGCGGCTAAACCAGACTTAAAGGAAGTACAGCTTTTGACAGCTAAGGACGGAAAAGTTATTTTTTCGACCAATCCCCAATTTGAAGGCCAATATCGGTTTAACGAACAATATTTTAAAGAAGGTCGTTACCATACTTTTGTGCAAAATATTTATTTTTCGTCGATCACGAATAAACCCACTTTAACCATTTCCACACCCATTATTGGACAAGATCAAAATGTCTTTGGGGTGCTAGTTACTCATCTGAACTTAAAAAAAATGGAAGAAATTGTTTTTGATAAAACCGGTTTAGGTCAGAGTGGGGAAACTTATTTAGTGGATCGATCTCAGAGGTTTGTCACCGCCGAAGGTTTTGGTCGAAAGGACTTTCCGGCTGAGATTCATAGCCGGGGAATTGAAGCGGCGTTAGCAGGAGAAGACGGTCGCAAAATCTATTTAAACTATGCAGGAATTCCAGTCATTGGGGTTTATCGGTGGTTAGATCAACGAGACTTAGCATTATTAGTAGAAATGCACCAATCAGAAGCTGATGCACCAGCCCACCGATTGGCTTGGATTATTTTATCAGTTGGATTAACATCGGCGGTTATTTTAGCTCTAGGAGTCTATATTTTAGCTCGACAAATTACTCGTCCCATTTTAGCAATTACTCACACGGCAACTCAAGTATCGGATGGAGATTTAACCTTAGTCGCGCCAGTAACAACCGATGATGAAATCGGACAATTAGCGATCGCTTTTAACCGAATGACTCGACAATTACGCCGTCTTTATGCAGGTTTAGAAGAAAAAGTTGCCCTGCTTCAGCAGAAAGAAGCTCAATTACGAGACAGCTTCACCCAATTAAAAAAAGAAAAACAAACCGTTGAAGCTCAGAAAACTCAATTAACCCAAGCCTATCAAGAAATTACCCTACTCAACCAACGGCTTAAAACCGAAAATTTGGATTTAATGACGGAATTACGGGTACAAAATCAACGACTCTATCAACTTTTAGAAGCGATTCCATTAGGAGTTGTGGTTGTGGATGCAACCGGAAAATTATACTATACGAATCAAGTGGTTAAAGAGTTATTAGGAAACAAAGTTTTCTTTTCTGATCCCCCTTTAAAATTGAATATTTATTCTAATTCATCCTCAGATATTAAGAAACCCTATCCCTTAGAAAATTTACCTATTTTTAAAGCTTTGCATGAGGGAATTGGCAGTATTGATCAATTAGAAATTGAATATTTAGAGCGGATTATTCCCTTACAAACTTGGGGAACCCCAATTTATGATGAATGGGGACAAATTGCCTATGCCATTGGCGTGTTTCAAGACATTACAGAACGCCGACGAGCCGAAGAAGAACGGCAACGGTTTATTGAAGAAATGTTTGAGATTAATTGTAATTTAGAATTAGCCTTAGATGAAGAAGAACAATTAACGGATGCGGCGGGTCGATTTGTTCCGAATCAATTTTTATCGTTTTTAGGCTATGAAAGTTTAGTGGATGTTAAATCGGGGGATGCGGTACAAAAAGAAATGTCGATTTTATTTTCAGATATTCGGAGTTTTACCCAACTGTCTGAACGGATGACTCCTGAAGATAACTTTAAATTTATTAATGCTTATTTATCGCGGATGGAACCTGCGATTACAGAAAATCGAGGCTTTATTGATAAATATATTGGCGATGCGATTATGGCACTGTTTGGAGGGAGTGCGGATGATGCCGTCAAAGCTGGAATTTCAATGTTACAACGCTTGTCAGAATATAATCTCACTCGTCAACGTCCTAATCGTCCTGCGATTACAATTGGCATTGGAATTAATACGGGGGATTTAATGCTGGGGATCGTGGGTGGACAACACAGAATGGATAGTACCGTTATTAGCGATGCTGTCAATTTAGGGGCTCGACTAGAGGAATTAAGTAAACGTTATTGCATCCCTTTATTAATTAGTGAACATACCTTTTTGCGACTGGAAGATCCCAATATTTATTCCTTCCGTGTGATTGATAAAGTTAGGGTGAAAGGCAAATCAGAAATGGTATCAGTTTTTGAAGTTTTTGATGCTGATCCGCCCGATTTATATCGCAGAAAAGTGGCAACAAAAACGTTATTTGAACAAGCCTTAACCCTCTATCATCTGGAAGCCTTTCCTGAATCTGCTCATTGTTTTGAAGCCTGTTTGCGGGAAAATCCATCGGATCAAGTTGCTCAAATTTATTTACAGCGTGTGCTGCAATCTTTCTCAAGGTAATCTGCATTGTTTCCACAGGATCAGCAAATTCAGCTTGAAAGAAACAGAAAAGGAGTTAAATTTTAGACCGGGAGGATCTAGATTAATTGTTTCTTGACAGCTTGTACACAAGTTCAGTAATCTAGGTCTAAGATTTCAATCGGGAAGTTGACAACCATTCACCAGACTGCTTTATGGGGTTAGATTGTTTACACTCACCCTAGACCAGTTACACTTAGAGATTCGACTCCCACTGTTTTAGTGCTTTTCCCTAAATTTATTTATTTTACCTTCGTTTACTTTTTGTAAAAAAGTAAAATGATTAGCTCAATAGCCTTTTGTTTGTTATCACTTAAAGAATTTATGACCGAGATTTTTGGCGACTTTGTTGAAGTTCCTCCCGTCAGTAACGAATTTCTGATGATTGGTTTCTCTCCCTATTCCATGCCACTCAAACAGCGTTGGCGGAATAATGGATTGTCAGCTAATTTTATGGCTGATTATGTAACAACATTTTTTCCCAAAAGTGAATATGATCAAGCGACTTCATCTCGACAAAATGACATTAAAAGTTCCGTTAGTTTTATTGCAAATGAATTATTAGAAAATGCGATGAAATTTAGCGATGATACCGTCAATCAACCTATTAGTATTCAACTGTATTTAAAAACAGATAGACTAATCTTTGTTGTTGTGAATAGCATTACTCCTGAAGCTGTTAAACCCTTTAAAGAATTTATTGAAAAACTCATAAATTCTGATACTGAAACATTGTACATTCAGCAAATTGAACAAAACTTAGAAAATGATACCCAGTCGGGCTTAGGGTATTTAACCATGATTAATGATTACTTCGCTCGATTGGGATGGAAATTTGAAACCATTCAAACAGAACCTAAAATTGTCAACGTCACAACAATGGTTCAACTTGCCATTTAAACTTGACAATTTCACGTTTAATTTACCCCCAAAATATAAGGATTATAACAATGGTGATGAAAGAATTTAAAACGGAAGATTATCAAGTGAGCTATGAAAGTAGTACCAATACCATCACTTTATCAGGTTCATTGCGTTTGAGTGGTCTTGAAGATACTAATCCTGTGATTAAGTTACTGAATGATATTTTGCTAGAAGAACCCACCTTGATTACCCTGGATCTCCAAGAGTTAGAGTTTTTGAATAGTTCGGGGATTAATATGCTGTCTAAATTTGTTATTAAAGTTCGTCAAAAGAAAGAAATGGGATTAATCATTTTAGCCTCTAATACAATTCCCTGGCAAGGAAAATCCCTAAAAAATTTACAACGATTAATGCCAACTTTGGAACTCAAGATTAAATAATTTCTTTCATTTCCATGACCCATGAAGGCTAAAGGCTAAACTAAAGTATTTATTGATAGACCAGAGGGATACTTTAAAGATGCAGCAAACTACCCCCCACTCAGTCTCTGAACTGTTCTTGGAAATGCAAAAACTCTCTCAAGAGTTAGAAACCTTGAAACGGGAAAAGTTGGATTTAGAAATTTTATTAGAAGCAACAACCGTTCATGCTGATTTAGTAGAATCTCAATTATATGAATCCAACCGACAATTGCACCTGGAAATCCGAGAGCGAAAACTGGCTGAAGCTAAATTAAAAGCATCAGAACGTCAACTTAGAAGCTTACTGGAAACGGTCAACCAAGCCAATCATGATCTGAGAATTATCTTAGAAACAGCAACGGCTCATGGAGATTTTATTGAAGAATATACTCACAATCTTAGCATTCGAGATCCCTTGACTGGTTTGTTTAATCGGCGTTATCAGGAAAAATCCTTAGACCGTCATCTCAAATATGCCCAGGAATATCAGCAAGTCCTCAGTGTTATTATGATTGATATCGATAATTTTAAAAGGTTTAATGATAAATGGGGTCATCAAGTCGGAGATGTGGTTCTACAGGAAATCAGTCAATTTTTGATTGACAATATTCGTCAATCAGATATAGCTTGTCGATATGGAGGGGAAGAATTAATGCTGATTTTACCCAGAACGTCTTTAGAAGAAGCTAAAATTTTAGCAGAAAAACTGCGTTTAGGAGTTGAAAGATTGAGGCTAGAAAAGCATGACCCATTTTGGGAAAATCTGACAATTTCTTTGGGAATTGCGAGTTTTCCCGTCCACGGATTATCGAGTTTGCAAATCACTGAATCGGCTGATGCCGCTTTATATCAAGCAAAAGCCAAAGGACGAAACTGTGCGATTACCGCCACTGAACTCTTGCTATAGTCAACTCATCCAATCTGAATAGGATGAATTTTAAATGTATATTAAATTTAGACAACTTTCCTTATTATTTCATCCTTGATGACTAGCATAAATTAATGGAAAATGATCCTTGTTCTGAAAAACAACTACTGGACTGTATTTACGAACTCCGCCAGAAGATTAAAACCCTGAAGCAGGAAAAAGCTGATCTAGAAATTTTATTAGAAATTACGACGGCTCATGGGGATTTAGTAGAAGCTCAATTACAGAAATCCTATCAACAACTAAAAGCAGAAATTCACGAACGTCATTTAGCGCAAATGAAACTCCAAGCTTCTCAAGAACACCTGCAATCGTTAGTTGGTTTATTACGTCAGGAAAAAAATGATTTAGAGTTAATTTTGGAAACCACGATTGAACATAGTAATCTGGTAGAAGAAAGCTTACATTATGATAGTATTCATGATTCCCTAACAGGATTATTTAATCGCCGATATTTAGACACCGTATTTCCCCAGGTACTCAATTCAGCACAAAAGGTGCAAGAATGTTTAAGTATTTTAATGACAGATATTGATTATTTTAAGAGTTTTAATGATAAGTTTGGTCACAAAGCCGGAGACATTGTTCTGAAATTGGTGAGTAAAACAGTACAAGATGTTCTCCGTATTTCTGATATGGCTTATCGCTATGGCGGTGAAGAATTTGTCTTTATTTTACCGAATACCAATCTTCAAATTGCTCAAATGATTGCTGAGGGAATCCGCCTCAAAATTAAAAACTTACAACAGGAATATTCCTATAATTTTTTAGAAGGAATTACGGTATCTATTGGAATTGCTGGATTTCCTGATCATGGAAACTCCTGTGATCAGTTATTACAACTAGCAGATATCGCTTTATATCAAGCTAAAAAACAGGGACGAGATCGGGTTATTGTAGTTGATACTTCAGATGCTAATTTATTTTAAATTGCTGTTTCCATTCTAATAAAATTCCTCGACATTGAAGACAAACTAAATCCTTGAGTAACGCTTCAATTCCCTGAGTTGTAATCGGGTAAATTGCCCCAATTTGTTCGGGATTGATAGAAATATTCGGTAAAATCTCAGCCATAAATCCATATAATTTTTGGTTAGAAAAAGAACTATTAATTGCCCATCCCTCATGATTTAAAGTGAGAATTTGAGCAATTTCATGAGATTGAATTCCTAACTCTTTTTGGAGAATCAAGGGAACTGCTTCTAAAGGTGTTTGTTCTGAGGAAACTCGTCCTCCTGGAAAATCAAGTGTGGTTTTTCCAACTCCTGGACGATACATAGGTCGAGGCAAAATCAAGGTTTGATTCTGAATCGTTAAAATCACAACAGAATCAGCTTTTTCTACTCGCCAATAGTCTACAATTTTGCCTTGATCATCTTGTAATTGTTCCGCAATTACCGTTACCCAAGGAGAACGAATCTCGGCTAAAAGTTGAATAACTTTCCAAGGAGACGATGAGGGGTGATGATTTTTGATCATTTCATCCTGATTTCATTTTTGAATGTCAAACTAAAACTGAGGAGTTTACCTCTGAGATTAACTCCGCTTTTATTCTAACAGATTCACCTTTCCATTCTGAATTTTTAACCCAAACTTTATGAGATTTAACCCTGACTTGTTATCTTCCCTTCTCGGAATTTCCCTGACCTTAAGTTTAGGTGCTTGTACAACAGTTGAATCCTCTTCTAAACCGATTAATTCTTCAACAGCAACTCCCGTTAGTTCTGAAACAATCCTGAGTCAAAATCATGGCATGAGCATGGATTTAGGCCCAGCCGATGTTGAGTATGATTTACGCTTTATTGATGCTATGATTCCCCATCATCAAGGCGCTATTAACATGGCTCAACAAGTTCTCCAAAAATCGACTCGTCCTGAAGTTAAAAAATTAGCCGAAGACATCATTAAAGCTCAAGAAAAAGAAATTGCTCAGATGCAGGAATGGCGGAAAACGTGGTATCCCCAAGCAAAAGATGCCATTGCTTATCATGGGGCGATGGGTCATAGTATGCCCATGTCTTCGCAAGAAATGGATTCAATGATGATGATGGGTGATTTAGGAGCGGCTGATTCAGGTTTTGATCAACGATTTTTCACCGCGATGATTCCCCATCATCAAGGGGCATTAATCATGGCAAAAGATGCTCAAACCAAATCAAAACGCTCGGAAATTCAACAACTTGCTCAAGCTATTTTAACATCTCAAGAAGCGGAAATTAAGTTAATGCAGCAATGGTTAAATCAAGGGTTGAAGAAATAAATAGGCAATCGGTAAAGAGTTGGTAAAGCCTGATTTTTTAGGCAGAAAATATCCTAAACTATTGATAGGCGTCTGGATTCGCCGGATGTCTAAGGAGTTTAGACGACATGAAAACCCATCGATTCACTGCAAAATTGATCCCCCTTTTGGTTTTAAATGGTCTTATTCGTCCGGCGATGGCTGAAATGCCTGGGGTTTCTGGGGGTGTCATGGCTGTCCCTGGGGAACATCAGGGGCGTGCTGTCCCCCCGAACCAACTCTCGAATCTAAATTCCGCACTATTTTTTCCGGCTATTCCTGTTAATAATTCCCCTGTTTTTAGCCCTAACTCTGTCTCTCCAATGCCGGGGAATTTCATGCAAATTCCTAATCAACCGATGGGTGGAAATAATATTGTTTTACCGCCTAATTCGCCCTCTATGTTTTCAACCAGTCCCCTCTCACCTGCTCCCCATTCAATACCAGGAAATGCAGCACCCCAGCCTACTCCAGGGGGGAATGGTCATTTTGTTCAGTTATCAGGAATGGGACAAATGTTAAATTTAGAAGTTCCGGTGACAGCAACTCTGGGAAATGGGTCGGTGAGTCCTTTGGCTTTACCTGAATTACTAACAGGTTCTCCCTTTAATAGTCCAGCAAATCATGTGAGTGTGAATGCTCAAGGTCAGATGATTTTAAGTAATACTAACCCTTCCTCAATGGGGATAACTTCTGGGCCGTTTTCAAATCATTCTCCGGGGATTTTGCAGTTGGATTCTCGATTAGTTCCTGGAAATGGTGCACCGGGAATGCCTCCGATGATGGGTTTTCCGGGCTTAAAAGACGTTAATGCTCAACAAAAATTAGAGATTCCTATTCGTGAAGTTAATAATTTAATCTTTAGTGCTAATCAAACGCAATTACAGGATAGAAATTGGGGGGGATTTACTGGCTTAGAGGAATTACGTCGGGATGAATTTGCCGAATATTTCGGTCAAGACGTGGTAGGTTTTTCGTTAACAACGGCGGATGCAGCATCGGTTTTAAAACGCATTTATCGAGAAACGGGAACCCATGCGGCGGTGGTTTATGTGATGTTGAGGAAAAATGATTTAGATGTGGTGGTGTTAACGGAAAATGGAAAACCGCAATTGAAACGTGTTGATGTTTCTCATGCCGAATTAATGGCGAAAGTTCAGGAGTTTAGAGCCGGAATTACAAATCCACGAGATCGAAATTCGGAGAATTATTTATCAGCTTCTCAACAACTTTATCGCTGGTTAATTGCTCCGATTAAATCTCAATTAAAAGCAGGTAATATTGAAACCTTATTATTAAGTTTAGATGCCGGGTTACGCAGTTTACCGATGGCGGCACTCCACGACGGTCAGCATTTTTTAGTCGAAAATTATAGTTTGAGTTTAATTCCCAGTTTGAGTTTATTAGATACTCGTTATCGTTCTCTGGAAAATACGCAAGTTTTAGCCATGGGAGCGAGTCAGTTTGTGGATTTACAACCCTTACCTGCGGTGGAAACTGAGTTAAATTTAATTACTCAACGGATGTGGTCGGGTCATGTGTTTATGAATCAAGCGTTTACGATTAATAATTTAATTCGTCAACGGCGAGATTATCCCTATCAAATTATTCATTTAGCGACCCATAGTGAATTTAACCCCGGACATCCTGATAATTCTTTTATACAATTGTGGGATAAGGAACGATTGGGTTTAAATCAGTTAAGACAGTTAGGATGGAATAAACCCGCAGTGGAGTTATTAGTTTTGTCGTCTTGTCGTACTGCTTTAGGGGATGAACACGCAGAACTCGGATTTGCGGGGTTAGCCGTTCAAGCGGGTGTAAAATCAGCTTTAGCGAGTTTATGGTATGTTAGTGATGAGGGAACGTTGGGGTTAATGACTGAGTTTTATCGTCAATTACAGGGGTCTAAAATTAAAGCGGAGGCATTAAGAAAAGCTCAAATTAAACTTTTAAAAGGCGAGGTAAAATTAGAAAAAGGTTATTTACAACTCGATGAGAAACAAACAATTCTCCTGCCGCCAGAACTGGGAAATTTACCGCCTCAAACTTTGACTCATCCTTATTATTGGTCAGCGTTTACTTTAATTGGCAGTCCTTGGTAAATATTTTGACCAGATTCTTGAATTTGAACAATAATTGTTGAATTCGGATTCATGAATCGGTAAGATGAAGAGGGATTTTAACCCCAAAATTAGGTGATAAAATTGGTATTCTCTGATACTGACAAGAATATGAGCAAAGATAAAACCGCACAAACCCCTATTTCCGAAGAAAGTACAACTCGGACACCGCCTTGGGGTCAGGTGAGTTTACTTGAAGAAGGCGATCGCTACCGAATTAATCGCATTGTCGTCAATCCAGGTTATCATATCAGTACCCAAATGCACTATCATCGCAGTGAACACTGGATTGTAGTAGCAGGAACCGCTAAAGTCGTTTGTGGGGGCGAGGAAACTTTACTGCTTCCAAAGCAGTCCACCTATGTCCCCATGAATACCCCCCACCGCGTAGAAAATCCTGGGGTGATTCCTTTGGTGATGATTGAAGTACAGAATGGCGAATATTTGGGGGACGATGATATTATTCGTTTTCCTGATGAAGACAGCAAACACAAAGGGAAAAAATAACTCGACAGAGGGCACAGAATGAGAGACAATTTCCCTGAGTCTATTCTATTTTCTCGTTGATTACAATACTCATGGATTTAAAGTCTCTCATTCGGGAAATTCCCGATTTTCCTAAACCTGGAATTTTATTCCGAGATATTACGACTTTGTTACAAGACCCCCAAGGACTGCGGTATACCATTGATTGTTTAACGGAAAAATGTCGTCCTTTGTCTCCTGACTATATTCTCGGAATGGAGTCGAGGGGATTTTTATTTGGAATGCCTTTAGCTTATCAATTAGAAGTCGGGTTTATTCCTATCCGTAAACCTAAAAAATTACCCGCCGCCGTCTATCGGGCTGAATATGAATTAGAATATGGCACGGATTGTTTAGAAATGCACCAAGATGCAATTTCATCAGGACATCGGGTGTTAATTGTAGATGATTTAATTGCCACAGGTGGGACAGCAAAAGCAACGGCTGAATTAGTTCAACAAGCGGGGGCTACCGTTGCCGGATTTTGTTTTGTTGTGGAACTCACGGGTTTAAAGGGTCGAGAACAATTGCCCGATGTTCCGGTGATTAGTTTGTTACAATACGATTAATAATTCCAGGTTTTCCGTGACGTTATTTGCAGGTTATAAAAGGGGAAAATCCAGATGATGAGTGAAACATTGGTCTATATTGGCAAACGATTATTACAAGCTATTTTAACGCTATTTTTAGCCTCGGCTTTATGTTTTACCATTACTCAACTTGCCCCTGGAGATTATTTAGATAACCTCTCGAATAATCCCCAAATTTCACCGGAAACCTTAGACCAATTGCGACAACAATTTCGCCTTGATAAATCGGCTTGGGAACAATATTGGTATTGGTTAGGGCAAATTGTTGGTTACGGCAATTTTGGCTATAGTTTTGCCAATCAACGGTCTGTTACTTCTTTGCTTTTAGAACGAGTTCCGGCTACGTTATTATTAGCCATTTTATCCTTAATTATCACTTGGGCGATTGGAATTCCGTTAGGCATTGTTGGGGCGGTTCATCAAAACCGTTTCATTGACCGATTTTTACAAGTGATTAGTTACGCCGGACAAGGCTTTCCCAGTTTCATCACAGCTTTATTATTATTGTTTTTAGCTCAAAAAACCTCCCCCTTATTTCCCGTTGGTGGAATGACCAGTATTAATTTCCCGGATTTATCTCCTTTGGGAAAAATTGCTGATATTGCTTGGCATAGTATTTTACCCACCTTAGCGTTAAGTATTACCAGTTTTGCTGGGTTACAACGGTTAATGCGGGGGCAGCTTTTAGATGTTTTACGTCAAGATTATATTCAAACTGCTAGGGCGAAAGGACTCCCGGAAAATCGCGTTATTTATATTCATGCCCTCCGCAATGCGGTTAACCCTTTAATTACGTTATTAGGCTTTGAATTTGCCAGTTTATTAGGAGGAGCTTTTATTGCGGAAACCTTTTTTAATTGGCCGGGATTAGGTAAATTAATCTTGCAAGCAGTACAACAACAGGATTTATATTTAGTTATGGCGAGTTTAATGATGGGGGCGGTGATGTTAATTATTGGTAATTTATTAGCAGATTTACTTTTAAAAGCCGTTGACCCTCGAATAAAATTAGAAGATTTACGTTAAAATCTGAGGGTTTTCCATCGTTTCATTTTGTTTTAAAACGCTGAGGATTGTGTTAAAATGTTTTCAGAAGTTTATTATATTCTTAGAGCGAGATCTGATGGCCGTTATGTCACCGCCCGTCCTAACCCGGATAGGCCATCAAGTTATTTATTATTATTTTCAGAACAATTTGATGCCTTGGGTTATTTAAACAAACACGCGGGGGATTTGAAAGATAGGTTTGCGGTAGAATCAATTACAGGTTCGCAAATTAAACCGATTTTACAGCGCTGGGGTTTTGCGGGAATTGGTATGATTAAAGATCCCCTCTTACCCCATATTGAATTTATCCAAGTTCAACAAAATTAACAGCTTAATGAAACAAAGTTAAGTTATGGAGTTTGATAGCGATCACTATTTTCTCTTGGGTCAATTAGAACAGGAGCAAAATATTAGTGAGGGTTTTTATCCCCAGAAAACCTATATCTGCACTGATGGTAATTGTTTCCCCCTCGCTTGATACACTGTTTTCTAAAAGAAGATGACTCCATACTGTGTGACTACTCTTACCCGGTCGATAGGTAAATCCGGCTTTCAGTAAAATGGCTTTAAGTTCACGAATTTTCTGGGACACAAATCTCCTCATTAGAGAAAAGTTATATCGGAAACCAATTTTCATCTAAAATTTGTTCTAAAGATCCAATTGAAATTACTGGAAAAGTCTCTAACGGAAGTTGAGAACGAGCGCTCGCTTCTTTCCGGGCATCTTCATAACATTCATCAAAGATTTCTAAAATATAAGGTTTTAGACTAGGACTGGTTTTAAGTTGCTTGTTAATTTGTCTCCTAAATGCCATAATTTCCCCTTTCCAATGTCCTTGATTTCGCTCTCGTTCCTCTTGCCAAAATTGCAATTTTAGGAGATGCTCAAATAGCTTAACTAATAAATTTTCAATTTTGTGTTTTTCGCTTCTCCCCATTGTCTCTAATTCTTCCAGTAAATTCTCTAAATCAACCTGTGAAAACTGATTAGCACGGAGTTGGTTAATCGTTGTTTTCAACCAGAGATAATAGTCTTGGTCGTATAACGTTTCAGTCGGACGAGGAGATTGAGCCAACATAAACATAAAAACCTAAACCTAGCCTTAATTATAGCTAATTTTTGTTAAAATTGTCAAGCTGATTTTCTAAAATTTCTAATACCGCCTTGGGAGATAACTTATCCTTAAACCATACCACAGGAACCGGGAGACGATTAATATTAATTCCAGCATTTTCTAAATTCAACCGTTCAGAAATCGCTAAAATTAAAGTATCACATCCAGAACGTTGAACTTGATAAAACTTCTTCTGTAAATATTCCGGTCGCCAATAGCCAATAATCTCTAATAAAAACACCCGTCCATCAGGATGAACTAACCGAAAATCAGGAATCATTACACTCCCCGGAAGCGGAATTAAATCAACTTCACGTTCTAATTTCCATTCCGTTTTTAACTTATTCCAACGTTCAGCAAAGGATTGTTCAATCATACTATCATAGGGTTTACCCGGTGGATAATGACTGACCAAACCGCAATCAGAATTTAAACTAAAATAACCCGTTCTCACCACACGAGTATAGGGGTCACGTTGTTGTAATTTCGCCTTTAAACTCCATTTTGTGACATGAAGTAAAGCCGGAATCATTTTAGCTAAAGATAAACCATAGCGGGTACTGGCTTTAAATAAACTCGTCGGCCCATCAATCGTTAAGGTAAATCCTTGATCGGCATCTCCTTCAATATACGTCATTAATTGAAATAATTTTAAATATCGAAATAATAGTTTATATTCCCCTGGGTCATTGCGATAGGCGTTAATAATAATTTGGCTGGCTTGATAGAAAATACCCTGAACTTGAGATAAATTATACCGATGTAATAATGCTTCTGGAGTGGGAGAATCTAATTGGGTTAAAATTCGATTTTCCTGTAAATCTGCGTAAAGACCCGATAGAATTTGATGCGGTAAAACCTCTCGATTTAAGTCTTGGCTAAGTTGAGTCGCTAACTGTTCTAAGGTGTGTTCTGTCGCCGCCGAACTGGGTACAGTTTTCGCCGCTAATGCAAATACTTTTTGTCGTAATTCTACAGGTTCTAAGGGACTAACAACCTCAAAGGTACAAAAACTACTTCTTAATAAATGAGCTAATCCTCGTTTCAACCGATAGTCAGGACTATCCCCTTCAAATTCCTGTAATTTCTTATTCAGTTCTCCTTGGGTTTGATTCACAGATTCTTCAAAACATTGAATCACATCCGTTGCTAGATTGATATGTTTTGTATCAATATTTAAACGCAGGGGAATAACCGTTTCTCCCTGTTGTTTATAACTTAAAAGTTCAGAAGGTAGCATGAGAAATTAAGGTTCCTAAATTCACAAGATGGTTGTAAGAAAATATATTTTTAAATCCTATCATAGAGTAGCCATACAAACACAGTGATTAACCAAAGCTGATGCAGAAAACCTAGAGATTAAAGTCTTTTGCTTCTTCCTGTTCCCTATTATATTCAGACTCTTCTGAAGAATTCCATTGTTCAGAAGATTCAGCAACTCGTTTGCTTTGAGAATTGGGGCGACTATATAAAGGAGTGGGTTGAAAAATATCTAATTGTTGATAACCAGAATTCGAGGCTTTTTTCGGGGGTTGGGGTTTAGATTTCGTTTCTCCTTTGCGACGTTGGGCGGTACGTTCTTCGCTGGTATCTTCCGTAACCACTTCATACAAAATCGCCTGTTTATTGGGGGTATTTCCCTTGCGTAAAACCCGTCCTAACCGTTGAATATATTCCCGTTCTGATCCGGTTCCTGATAAAATAATTGCAATTTTAGCATCGGGAACATCAACCCCTTCATTTAAAACATGGGATGCAACCAGGGTTTTATATTCTCCTTCTCGGAATTTAGTTAAAATTTCATGGCGTTCTTTAATGGGGGTTTGATGGGTAATAGCTGGAATTAAAAAGGCTTGAGAAATTCGGTAAACCGTAGAATTATCGGCTGTAAAAATTAAGGTTTTTTCAGGATAATGTTGAGCGAGTAAATCTCCTAATATTCTTAATTTCCCATGGGTACATAATGAAATCTCTTTCGCTTGTCGGTGGGCTAACATTGCCCGTCTTCCTAAAGGCGATCGCGCACTTAACATCACAAATTGTTTCCACCCCTCTAAACTCGATAATTTAATATTATTGTCTTTAATAAATTCATTTCTAATTTTCATTTGTTCTTGATAAATTTCTCGTTCTTTAGGAGAAAGTTTAACTAGAATTTGGACAACTTTATGACTAGCTAATGCTCCTCCGGCTAACTGTTCCGGTGTTTTTCGATAAACGGTAGACCCAATTAAGATTGATAAATCACTATGCCTACCATCAGAACGCTCCGGGGTTGCTGTTAGTCCTAACCGATAAGGAGCGAGGGAATATTCAGCAATGACGCGATAGAAATCCGTCGGTAAGTGATGACATTCATCAAAAATCAATAACCCATATTTATCGCCTAACGTTTCACAATGAATCGTTGCACTATCATAAGTTGCCACTAAAATTGGCGTTCTATCTTTCGATCCTCCCCCTAATAATCCGATTTCAATATCAGGAAAGGCTGCCAATAAATGGGCATACCATTGGTGCATTAAATCCAATGTGGGAACCACAATTAAAGTGCTATATCCCGTCACTTGCATGACTAATTGAGCTAAATAAGTTTTCCCAGAAGCAGTGGGTAAAACGACAACCCCTTGACTTCCCACCGCTTGCCAAGCTTCTAAAGCTTCCTGTTGATGAACATAGGGAGGCATTTCAAAACTAGGGGTTAATTCTAAAGAGTTAAAATTCTGAGCTTGATCAATAAAATTAACTTGATTTTTGCGTAATGTTTCTACTAAGCTACGATAATAATATGCTGGAATTCTAAATTTTTCCACCCGATCATCCCAGGTGGCAAAATCAATCCAACTTTTTCCCTGTGGAGGTGGATGTAATAATAATGTACCCCGATCAAAGGTTAATATAGGTGTACGAGGCATGAGTTTCTATCGTATGTTTCAGATCGATTCTGAATCTTGTTTTTTGACTAATAAATCAATATTAGAATCATTATAGCCATTTAATTGAAAATAGGATACAATTCTTAATATTCAGATTGCCAGATCAAATTGAACTCACGCTTAATCAATCCCATTATGTTACTGCAACGTCATCAACGGATTAAATTAGACGAGACAGACGACTCTCTATTTTACTCTTTTCCTCGTTTTGTTACCCACGTCGATGAAGCCTTTATTGATCAGTTAACCACCCTCTATCGAAACCGTTTAAAACCCCAAACACGCATTTTAGATTTAATGAGTAGTTGGGTGTCTCATCTTCCCAATGATATTGAATTTGCTCATGTTGAAGGACATGGAATGAACGAAGAAGAATTAGCTAAAAATTCTCAACTCGATCATTATTTTATTCAAGACTTAAATCAAAATCCTAAACTTCCCCTATCAGATCAAGAGTTTGATGCGGTTTTAATCTGTGTCTCAATTCAATATTTACAATATCCTGAAGCCATTGTCTCAGAGATTCATCGAATTTTAAAACCCGGTGGAATTTCCATTATTAGCTTTTCTAATCGAATGTTTTATCAAAAAGCGATCGCAGCTTGGCGAGAAGAAACAGAAGCCCATCGTATTGAATTAGTAAAAGGATATTTTAATTCAGTTCAAATCAATCATTTACCCGGTTTTAGTTCCCCAGAAGTTATTTCTAACCAATCTAAAACCCCTCTATTTATGCAAATGTTAGGAATGGGAGGAAGCGATCCCTTTTATGCGGTCATTGCATCCCGAAACTCTAAACCGTAGTGAGTCCTTCAGGACTCTAAACCGTAGTGAGTCCTTCAGGACTCTAAGCCGTAGTGAGTCCTTCAGGACTCTAAACCGTAGTGAGTCCTTCAGGACTCTAAGCCGTAGTGAGTCCTTCAGGACTCTAAACCGTAGTGAGTCCTTCAGGACTCTAAGCCCTGAAGGGCTTACTACTTAAAATTAACCAATATTATGAAACCTTATCAACAAATTACCATTCAAGACTGCGGTGAACCTCTCGTTAAGATTCCCTTAGAAAAATTTGTCGTAGAAACTCCCCATGGGTATCAAAAATTAGGTGCGCCTTATCATCTTTCGGCGGTAGATTCTCCCTATTATTTAAGACAAAGTGTTTTAGAGCGTTTACTAACCGCACAATTGCTCTTACAAGACAATTATCCTAACTGGAAAATTCTCATTTTTGATGCCTATCGTCCCGTAGAAGTGCAACAATTTATGGTAGATTATTCTTTTAATCAGTTATTAAAAGAACGGGGATTAAATCAACACTCTCTTTCCGCAGAACAACACCAATCTATCTTAACAGAAGTTGATCAATTTTGGGCATCTCCCAGTTTAGATCCCGCTACACCGCCCCCCCATAGTACAGGTGCAGCACTGGATATTACGTTAGTAAATGAAACCGGAAAATGGCTGAATATGGGGTCAGAAATTGATGAAATTTCTCCTCGATCTTACCCCAACTATTTTGAAAACAGTTCAGACCCAACGGAACAAAACTATCATCAAAATCGTCAAATTTTATCCAAAGTGATGAAAACCGCAGGATTTCAACAACATCCCAATGAATGGTGGCATTTTTCCTGGGGAGATCAATTATGGGCTTGGTTAACGAATCAACAACAAAATAAGACCCCTATTATTGCCAAATATGGTCGATATCTGTGTTGAGAGTTGAGAGTTTAAGAACGAAAATAACGCAAATTTTGAATTTCTTCTAAACTCAATCCTGTTGTTCGACTGATGGTTTGATCATCTAAAATATTTAAAAGTTGACGAGCAATTTCTATTGCTTTTTCACGTTTTGCTTCATTTTGAGCTAAAGTAATTGCATTTTTTTGATCCTGTAAAAACAGTTCTCGTTTTTCAACTTCATCCAATTCTTCACGGGTTAAATTGGTTTGATTAGCAATTTGAAACGCCCGTTGAATCTGAGGAACACTTTCCAACGTTTTAGGAACAGATTCTAATAATCGAGCCTTTTGCATAAAATAAATCCATTTATCCGTTAAGGTTTCTAATTCTTCTAAGGATTTCTGAAATTTAGGTAATTCCACAAACACTAATTCTAAGTCATTTTCAGAATAATTGAAGTTTTGAGTTTTTTCTTTAAAGACAAACCGAGAAATGAGTTTATCAGTATTTTCAAACTCAATAAAATCGGTAATCGTTAAAGCAATAACAGGTTTTAAAAATCGATAGCCTTGTCCAGCATCTAATTGCAGCGAGTAGGTTTTTGCTGCATTATATAAAACTCGTTTGGTAAAGGCTTCTACATTTAAAACCTGCATCTCAATAATTACAATTTCACCTGTATTGAGTTGAGCTTTAACATCTAAATAAGTGTCCTTTAAACCCGTAATTTTGGGAGAAAGATAAGGATCAAAAATTTCTAAATCCTGAATGATAAGCTCAGAATTGTAAACCAAAGCATTCAGGAAACTAATTAAAATATCCTTACTTTCTGATGAACCAAAAATTTTTTTAAAGGCAAAATCAGTTTTAGGGTTAATAAAACGCATAACTTTTATTCCTTGGTAAAAAGCTCAAGATAATCTGCATTAATGGGGGCAATATATTTCAAATTAGCCCGAACATAACACACTCCTGAATTAAACCGAGGGCCAGCCGGATGAATACTTTCTACTTTTAACCAAGGTTGACCATTTTTAAGAACAATGGCATCTCCTTTACCATTATTAGAAAACAGGGCATTAATAATCGCTCCCGACACTAATTTAGCTTTAATCGTTCCTTCGGGAGTATTCCGACAGTTGAGAGATTCGGGGTCAACAACTAACCAATAAATATTATTATAAAGTCCTCGATTTCCTTGAACTTTTGCAGTCACAAAATCTCCTTTAGAATTCGCTTGGGGAACTTCAGCCATTTGAGCCACTCCCACGCTTGTAACTAACGTGAGAGTTGTAATGGCTGTTGTGATTCCAGAAACCAGTGTAGAAATGAATTTCATAATTAGACCTGAAGCTATAAAACAATAACTGAAAGGCTATGAATAAGTTAACATCTTCAAGGATTGTAACTTATCCTACTTTAGGGTAAAATTCTGACTTATATTATATTCTTTTAGGATGAAATTTGATACAAAATTAAATTATTGTGTAGTTTTGTTCTGAAAGATTAACCCTGAAACTGGAATCTATAACCGATCTCTTCCTCAACTGAAAACTCCTGATCAATTGAATTCCTTATGGTAAAATTTACAGATATAACCACTCATTGGGCTAAAGACAGTATTGAAAATTTAGCCAATAAAAACATCATCACAGGTTATCGAGATGGCAGCTTTAAACCCGATGCACCCGTCACAAGGGCCGAATTTGCTACAATGCTGATTAAAGCTTTTCCTCAACTTTTAGAGAATCGAGAACCCATCGAATTTAAGGATGTTTCGTCGCAATTTTGGGCCTATAGTGTGATTCAAAAAACCTATCGAACTGGGTTTATGAGTGGGTATGAAGACCAAAGTTTTAAACCCCAACAAAATATTCCCAGAGTTCAAGCCTTAGTGGCTTTAGTTAAGGGATTAAATTATGAACCCACTCAATCTATTGTTAAAACTTTAAATGAAAGCTTAAATGATGCTAAAGATATCCCAATTTATGCTAGAACTGCTGTTGCTGCGGCGATTGAATCTGGGTTAGTGGTGAATTATCCAGAGGTGAAACTTTTAAACCCCAATAAACCTGCAACTCGTGGGGAAGTAGCGGTGTTTTTTTGTCAAGCATTGCGTCAACAAAATGAACCTTTAACCATTCCAGAACAATATATTGTGAAACCTCCTGTTCTCCCTGTTCCTACTGGAGAATTAAGAGGAGTTTGGTTAACCAATATTGATAGTGATGTTCTGTTCTCTAAAAATGCGTTAACAGAAGCGTTTAATTTATTAGCCGAATGCAAATTTAATACCGTTTATCCGACGGTTTGGAATGACGGTTATACCCTGTATCCCAGTGTTTTAATGGAACGATTTACGGGAATTAAAATTGATCCAATTCCTGAATTAAAAGATCGAGATATTCTTCAAGAAATGATTCCTTTAGCCAAAGAACGAAATATGAGTGTGATTCCTTGGTTTGAATTTGGGTTTATGGTTCCCCCAAATTCTAAAATTGCAGAACTACGACCCCATTGGATTACTTGTCGTCAAGATGGGACAAAAGGTTATCAAGAAAGTCAAGTTAATCAAGTTTGGTTAAATCCCTTTCATCCTCAAGTTCAACAATTTATTTTAGGATTAATCATTGAGGTCGTCAGAAACTATGATATTGATGGCATTCAACTGGATGATCACTTTGGTTTACCTGTTGATTTAGGTTATGATGAATTTACTGTTAAATTATATCAGAAAGAAACGGGAAATTCAACTCCTCCAGAGGATTTTAAAGAGGCAAATTGGGTGAGTTGGAGGGCAAAAAAAATCACAGAATTTTTAACTCGAATTTTCTGGGTGATTAAAGATTATAAACCGAATTGTATTCTATCTTTATCTCCTAATCCTTATTTGTATGCTTATTCTCAGTTTTTACAAGATTGGAAAACCTGGGAACAGGAAGGCTATTTAGAAGAATTAGTCTTACAAGTCTATCGAGAGGATATGAATGGCTTTTTAGCCGATTTAAAACGTCCTGAACTCTTGGAAGCCAAAAGCCATATTCCTGTGAGTATTGGGATTTTAACGGGACTCAGAATTAAACCGATGTCCTTTGCTACTGTAACAGAACAAATCCAACTAACCCGCGATCGCCAATTTGCAGGAACATCATTTTTCTTCTATGAAACCTGGAAACAAATGATGACATCAGAAACCCAAAAAGCTGAATTTAAAACCTTATTTTCGGAAGCTTTAGAACGCCCAAAATTTGTTTAATGATCAACAACAATGATTAAAATTCGCCCTTATTTAGATCAAGATTGGCCACTAATTTGTCGTGTTCATGATCGCGCTCAACCTGCGGAATTTTTGGGATCTTGTGATTTAAGGGCGATGACCCCTCTAGCGCACAATCCCAATGGGAATCAAATTTGCTATGTTTATGATAAATTTGTAGCTTGTAAAGGGAAAACAATTGTTGGTTTTGTTGCAATAGATCGCAACTGTATTGCTTTATTATATATCGATCCCGATTATCAAAATCAAGGCATTGGTAAACGGTTATTAAACTTAGCTTTAAAGCTAATTGGTTCCCCCGCTTATACAATTGTTATGGCTGGAAATCAACGAGCGATCGCATTTTATCAAAAAGCCGGATTTCAAGAAATTGGAAGCTTTAAAAGTCATGTTTCTGGTTATCCTTGTCGATTTATTCGTTTAATTCGATTAACCGAAAACAGTGATCAGTTAATATAAACCCTCTAGTTGTAGTGAGGGCTTCAGCCCTCTAGTTGTAGTGAGGGCTTCAGCCCTCTAGTTGTAGTGAGGGCTTCAGCCCTCTAGTTGTAGTGAGGGCTTCAGCCCTCTTTATTATGATTGAATCCAGACAGCCCTGAAGGGCTGACTACGTTTGATTAGGAAGGTAAGGTAAAAATAACACCTAAATATTCTCGGTAACTGCAAATGCGATCGCCTTGAATATCAAATACAATAGCGGCTTGATTTTGATAAGGTTTATCCCACATTTCACCTTCTGAACTCACTTCAAAAACCACCGTTGTTTCATTATAAGTTATCCGTTGTAACGTTAACGTTAAACTCTTTTTAAACACACATTCACTGGCATAATTTAAGAACTTGGCTAACGTTGTTTTCCCTTGATTAACGCCTTTGTAGGAGCCCGCAGGAAAAGAAAAGGTACAATCTTCCATCACCATTTCTAAAAAAGGTTCCCACTGTCCAGTCACTAAACCTTGCTGAAGTCGATCAAACCCTTGTTGAGCAACAGCTAAGGTAGAAGAGGCTCCAGATTCCATAAATCCTCCTTAATTTTTATAATTAGCAGTATGTTCTTGTAAACGTTGAGCAATATCGGGATTATAAATTCTGAGATAATTCCAGTAATTTTCAAACACCGATTTTACATAACCTTGGGTTTCAGGATAAGGAATTTTGACTACAAATTCATCAGGATCTTGAAAACCAAATCGTTTCAGCCAATCTGAAACCGCACCAGGGCCAGCATTATAACTGGCGACGGCTAACATTGAATTATTGTTATATTCTCGATGGGTAAAATCCAGATAATAGGTTCCTAAATTGATATTATCATTGACATTTTCTAAGGAATAATCCTTCAATTTAATTTGTTTAGCAACATCCGCCCCCGTTTCTGGCATCACCTGCATTAATCCCGTCGCCCCGACAACAGATTTAATTTGAGGCATAAATCGGGATTCTTGACGAATTAAAGCCGTTACTAAGACCGGATTTAATTGCCGTTCTTTTGACCAATTAACAATGGTTTCTAAATAGGGAAAAGGATATAATGCTTCCCAATAAGCGGGTCTTTGTTTTAAGTCTAAATATTGCGATCGCTCTTGGGGATCATCTCGCCGATTTAAACTCGATAACATCCAAATTCCATCCAAATTATCCCCCACTCCCATTCGCATTAACCCATCGGTATATTGTTCAGAAACCGAAGGCTGCATCGGATTTTTAAACTCCGTTTGCCATAGCGTCCAAGCGTCTTGATTTTGCCCTAACGCATACAGTTCTTGTAATATTTTAGAACCCGCCGGAGGCACTTCTCGAATCTCAGGATGTTCAACATGGGGAGAGAGGGGTCGAACGGTGGTAAAATCCCCTACAGGCCATCCTAAATGCACCGCAGAACGCCAAGCATAATAAGAGGAAGGATAACGGACAATTAAATATTCATAAGCTTTTTTTGCCTCTTGAGAATTGCCGATTTTCTCTGCCCATTTCCCCACCCAAAATGTGGCTTCTGGAGCAAATTCACTATCAGGATTCTTCAGTGAAACTTGTTTAGCCCAGTCGGATGCTACTTGTAAATTCCCGGCTTTTACTGCTTGTTGGGCCAGTTCCCAACGCAATTGGGCGGCGGCTTCAGACTCACTATATTGGCTGAGTAATTGTTGACGAGTTTCTGAAGCAGATTTTTCCGATCGCATTTGATCTAAGAGTTTAGATTTATCTAATAAAGCCTCGGCTGCATGGCGGGGAAATTGAGAAATCACTCGATCTAAATACACTAAAGCGTCTTTTTGATCGGAAAGTCTGGATAATCTTAATAAACCAAATCCGGCATCTTCTCCTTGGGGATCAATCTCATTGGGAAAGGTATTAATTAACTGTTGATAAGCAATTCGAGACTCAGGAATTTTATCATCTAACCATAAGCCTCTGCCATGACGATAGAGATTTTTAGGAGTTTTTGGGGCTTTGGAATAGGCGATCGCCGCTTTCCCATAATCTTGTTTTTCCCAATAGCCAAAAGCTATAATTTCCCATTGTTCCGGTGTAAGTTGATTGCCAAATTTTGCCTTTAATTGTTCTAAATAAGTTCCATAGTCTTTTAAATATAATCCATGTTGGGCAATTAATAACAATAAGTCAGGTTGGTTCGGATTTTGTTTCAGGCGACTTTGAGCAATTTCTAGGGTGCGGGGATGACTGGGAAATTTTGCGATCGCTTGATCCCAATATTGAGGATTTGTTTTTCCTAAAGCAAATAACGCTTCGACGACAACAGGTTGATCACCATAATTCGCTAACAGTTCCTGCCAAGTTTTTTCAGCTTTTTCCGGCTCTCCCATTTGTTCATAAGCTTGCGCCCGTTTAACTAAAATCTGACCCGCCAATAAGGGATAATCTTTCTCTAATCCTTCTAATAATTTAAGTGCCGTTTCCGGGTTTTCCTTTAAAGAATCGCTGGCTAATAAATATCGCGCCCGACTGGTTTCTAGGGAATCATTTTTAGTTTTGGCGATCGCTTCTAATTCGGGTTGACGTTGAGAAACAGGCAATAAAGCCAGTTTTAAAACTTCCGATTCAGGAATTTGTGAAACAGAAGCCGGAGTTTGCTGGAATGATTTTTTCCACTCTTGAAATTGAGTGAGGGGGAAAAATACACCCACCAACAAAGCCCCAGACGCGATCGCTGGCAAAATCCAAACTTTCGAGATTCGTCGCTTAATCATGATGGATGTTTAAAAAAAGAACAGAGCGGAAAAATAGACAGAGCAATTCTAATTTTAACTTAACCTGATTTTCCCTAGCAGAAGTCTTGCGGTCTTCTATAGTAGGGAGCAGGGAACAGGGCACAGACTAGACTAGCGATTCGCTCCAGAGAATGGCAAAATTGAAAGGGTTTGGCTTTTATTCGCCATATTACCTGCACATCTAATACAGTTGTAGGGGTTCGGTTTTTAGGAGGTTGTGCCAATTCCATGAATATCCAAGAGATTTTTGCTAAGGGTGGGCCAGCAATGTGGCCTTTGCTGATTTTATCCATCTTATCGATGACTGTGATTGTAGAACGCATTTGGTTTTGGATTACCACCCTCACCAAAGAAAAGCAAATCGTCAACCGAGTAATTGATTCGGCGCGGCGAGGACAATGGGGAAAAGCCCATCAAATTGCCAAACAATCCAGCAATCAACCCATGGGACGGTTTCTCTATGCACCCCTACGGTTACAGTCTCCAGACCCGGAGTTATTTCGTTTAGCCTTAGAAGCCGCAGCCGATGAAGAATTAGCCTTCATGCGTCGGGGAGACAAAGTTTTTGAGGCGGTGATTGCCATGGCCCCACTATTGGGACTCTTGGGAACCGTATTAGGGTTAATTAACTCCTTGGGTTCAATTCGCTTAGGAGATATTGGGACTTCATCGGCTTCGGATGTCACCTTGGGAATTGCGGAAGCCTTAATTTCAACTGCAACGGGATTAATTGTTGCCATTTTGAGTTTGGCTTTTTATCGATTTTTTCAGGGTTTAATGTTTGGTCAAGCTAAAATCTTCCGCAAAGCGGGAAATGAATTAGAACTGCTGTATCGTCAAAATTGGCCCTATGCCAAATCTCAGTTACAAATTCCTGAAACTGAAGCCGAAGAAGAACAGGAAGCAGAAACAGAAGAACCGATTTTCAAACATTTGTTCGTAGACCGAGACAATAATCATAATGCTTCGGTAGAACCCGAAAAAATTATTAAACCGGGAGAACCGTCTGAGGTTTTGGATGAGGAAGAAGATAAAAAATAAACGATTTTAACAGCTAATACTACCTTTACCCTGAAAAAAACAAGACATTAATCACAAAACTTTTATGAAAATTAGAACCGATTCAACCGTTGATGAAGCCAGAATAGAATTAATTCCCTTAATTGACGTGGTGTTTTGTATTCTCACGTTCTTTATTTTGGCTTCCTTGCAATTAACTCGTCAACAAGCGATTAATGTGGATTTACCTAAAGCCAGTACCGGGGAAACCCAAATGCAAAAAATGTTAATTGTGGGGATTGATACGGCTGGACAAACTTATATTGAGCAACAACCTGTTAACCAAGATCAATTAGACCGAACCTTATTACGATTTCGTCGTTGGAATCCCAGTGGCTTAATTGTGTTATATGCCCCGAAAGAAGCCCGTTACAACGATGTTGTTCGGGTTTTAGATCGTTTGAGGGCAATTGGTGGGGAACGGGTCGCCCTGGCGACGTTACCCAGTTCTCAGGAAATTCAACCGCCCACAAACCCCTTAAATCCTAGCGTAACTCCTCCTGCCAATCCGTCTAATATTCAGCCTCCCTTTGCCCCAACAACGCCTAATTCTGGCGATGCTTTACCCCCCATTGTGCCCCCCTTACCCAACCCGCCTAATAGTCTTCCGTCTCAGGATAGTCCCGTTTTAACTCCTTCTATCCCCCCCTCGGATAACGCTAATCCCTTTGTCCCTCAAATTCCTCCGGCTAATAATACCCTTCCTTCTGAAGATCAAGGACAACGGAGTTTTTAATTCAACAGATTTACCTGTCCTCACAGCCTGATCTTAATCAAGATTCAGGAGTCAAATTCATGATTAACGCCCTAACTTTCTGAGGGGTTTCTATAACTTGAAGTCAGGGTTTTTGCTAAAGTCACTAATGGCAAACCTGGAGGATAAATTCCTTCTTCTTTAATACTGCGAATACTCGCTTCGGAAATGGGAACTTTCAGATAATTTGCCACAGATCGTACCACATCCCCCCGATCAATCATCCCTGCTACGGCTCCAGCCGGAGATAATACGGTAATCCGGCGGAGTTCTTTCTCTTCCATAGTATTAATAACTTCAACTAATGAGGCTTTTTCCGATACGGTAATCAGTTCATTCAGGGGTTGAATAATTTGATGTAATTTCTGAATATCCCATTGACTCCGTTCAATGATTCGCAGCGCCTCAACTGACACTAACCCGCGATAGCGACCATTAGAGGCGGCAAAATATACGGGAACCACATCAGCCCCAATTAAATACTCATCGGCAAATTGACGTAAGGTTAAATCAGCATCTACAACTCGAAATTCACGGGTCATTGTATCGACGGCTTTAATCTTAACTAAGGCTTCTTGTAAATCCGTGAGGCGATTATAGGAACCCGCATTTTGTAACACAAACCAGCCAATTAAAGCAATCCATAATCCACCATAACTTTTAGCAAATAAAACTGCTGATAAGCCGAGGGAAATTGCTAAAATTCCTAAAAATTGACCTGTTTTTGCAGCCCAACGGACTCCGGTAAACCGATCTCCGGTGAGTTTCCAGATTATTGCTTTGAGGACTTGTCCGCCATCGAGGGGCAACCCTGGAATTAAATTAAAGATGCCTAAAACTAAGTTAATTCTCGCTAATTCTTGAATCAGGGAATAAATTAAACTTGAAGTGGGTAAAAATTGGACAACCAGATTGAGAATAAAAAATAAGCTAAAACTCACCATAGGGCCAGCGATCGCTACTTGAAACGCTTGACCCGGTGTTTTAGATTCTTCATCAATGGAAGCAACCCCACCGAAGAGAAAAAGGGTAATCGAATTGACTCGAATGCCTTGGGATTGAGCCACTAAACTATGGCCAAGTTCATGTAAGAGCACTGAAGCAAATAACAACAATGCAATCGCTAACCCCGCAATCCAAGATAAATTCGGCCCCCATTGAGAATAATCTTGGCGATTGGCGACTGTAAATAACAAAACAATCACAAACCAAGACGAATCAACAAAGAGTGGAATTCCAAATAAAGATCCAATCCGCCAACCTGCCTGCATGAGATGCCTTTAACTCCGTTTAGATAAGGTGGGTTTAGCCTCCCTGTTAACAGTGTATCAAGAACCTCAAGCTCTTGAAGTTATTGTTAATAACGCGAATCGCGCAAGCTGTTAATTCTTGAGCCTGCGCTTAATTCGCATGGGCAGGTTAGAAGGTTGAACCGAGAATAACAGAGAAAATTTCAGGACAGCTAAAATTTCCTGATTGTTTTTAACTTTGCTGGGGAAATTGCGATCACAAAACTCCAGCGTTACCTAATGCTAAAATTACCCCAGCCCCTAAAATATGTCCAAAGCTTGCCGTTGCCAATAATTCAGGAACTCCAAATCCTGTAAACATCCGAGGTAAACCGGGTAAATCTGGCCCTTTGCCCCGATTTTCTTTAGAAATGGCGTAGAAACCGATGAAAATCGCTAACAAGTTACAGACAATCATAACAATTGCCACGCTGGGAGACCAATTAACGGTGGTGGGAACTGTCCCTTTTATCGACATTAGTAAAGAAGTGTAAATCAAGTTTGTATCTCCTGATGAATTGACAAATTTGTTAATTGCAAGGAATGGACTGGATCTTTTCCTAATCGTTAGCCGTTGAGGAATGACCGTCTTTAACTTTCAGGATTATAGAAATCTGATTGTAAAAACGTCTAATTTGTTGAAAAAGTTAATATTTCATGTAAAATTTTGATACGAATTGCCACCCGGAATCAGACCGTAAACTCAATAGGAAAAGGATGAATGCGAATTAAAATTTGTGGAATTACCCAACCGGATCAAGGGTATGCGATCGCTCAACTGGGTGTGACTGTGTTAGGGTTTATCTGTGTGCCTTCTTCCCCTCGTTATATCACATCGGCACAAATTCGCAATATTTTAAAGGATTTACCGAACGCTGTTCAAACCATTGGGGTTTTTGCCAATGCCAGTTTAGAGCAAATTCATCAAACCGTGATAGAAACGGGATTAACGGGTGTACAACTTCATGGTCATGAATCCCCAGATTTTTGCGATCGCTTACGTCAAATCTTACCCCAAATAGAATTAATCAAAGCGTTCCGCATTCAATCTCAAGCAACCTTACTCCAAACCCAAAACTATTTTAACTTTATTGATACCCTCTTATTAGATGCCTATCACCCTCAACAGTTAGGGGGTACGGGTCACACCTTAGATTGGCAAAGTTTACAACAATTTTCTCCCCCTTGTTCTTGGTTTCTCGCTGGAGGATTAACCCCTGATAATATTCAGGACGCCTTACAACAGTTAAAACCGGATGGGATTGATCTTTCAAGTGGCGTTGAACGTTCTCCCGGTGATAAAGATTTAGCGAAAGTTCGTCAATTATTGAAAGCAATAGAAAGGGTTTTATTAGAATTAAAAACTCCTAATATTGCGTAGAATTAGATTTGAAACCCTGTTAACAAACTATTAATTTTTTTATTAGTAGAGGATTTTATATTACTTCTATGACTTCACTTTCTTCCCCAGTTCAATTAATTCCTGACCCCGATGGTTCTCTGCGATTATTAGCAAGTGATACCTCCGAATATATTACCTTATTTCAAGGAGAACTAACAAACTATCCCGATGGACTTTGGAGTTTAGCCGGAGACGATCAAATTACCGGAAGTATCGATAATGAAAATATCTTTGCTAATCAAGGTCAAGATAGCATTTATGGCGGCGAGGGAAATGATCAAGTCTTTGGTGGTCAACAAAATGATCAGATTTTTGGAGAAGCCGGAGATGATTTTCTTCGAGGAGATCTGGACAATGATTTCATTGATGGCGGAAACGGAACTGATCAATTATATGGCGGTAAAGGAGACGATCAAATTTTCGGTCAAGCCGGACAAGATATTCTATCAGGGGATTTAGGAATTGATACCTTAACAGGAGGGGAAGGCGGTGATATTTTTATTCTCAGAACTGATGAAGCCAACTCCAACCCACAGCAAGTTGATGTGATTGCCGACTTTGAATGGTTTAGCCAAAATGATAAAATTGCATTAACAGATGGGCTAACCCATGCTGATTTAAACTATCAACAATTAATGGATTATGAAGGCGATGGTTTAGTGAACGATACCGTGATTGTCCTCGTTCAAACTCAGGAAATCTTGGCTGTAGTTTTAAATGTTGATGACTTTGCATTAGATGGCGTTTTTCTCGCCGCCAACTCCCTCAATTTCTTGTAAACTCACCTTCTCTTTCCCCAGCCTATCCCTGAATTTCCTCTTGTCCAGATACTTCCTCTAAACCCATGACGGGAGACTCCTTCTGTAAGTGTTCCATAACAGATTTGAGAGAACTGCGGGGAATATAAGGCCACCCGCCTTGGGATTCAATCTCTCGCAATAAATGATAAAGTTGCTGACGATTATCGGGTAAAGATTGCTGAAACAGACTATCTCGAATGTCTTGGTGTAACTGTTCTAAAATTCTGAGTATCGCCAAAAGCTCCAGACTATTTCCTTCCGCCGTCTTCGCCAATGTCCAAACCTCATCCGCTAAGGATTCAAGCTGAGTTAACGACGCTGATAAATCCAATTGAGTGTGACTATCCATAATCAATTAAAACGTTCTTCTCTCCATAAATTGGCAGACCCCCACTTCAAGATTGCGATCGCCTGCGTCAACTTAAGTAGTTTAACTGATCTCCTGTTCCCTGTCTCCCGTCTTCTTCCCCCAGATTCCACCCCGCTTTTGCTTGCGAGTGAACGAATTTGTACTTGTGGTAAAAAAAAGAGTCACAAGCCGTGTAAAATCTCTATTGGGTTATGTTTCAGCTACCCAATAGCTCCCTGATTCAACGTGACTAACCCCGTTGAAGCAAAAGTCCTTATGTCTTTAGACCGAGGAGTTTGAGAACGCACCCCTAGAAGTGTTCCCATTTGTGGCTTTATCGCCGAAAACGATTTCAACGCCACAATCCTAATTTCACATATCAATTTTGGATATTGAGGTTGACAATGAGATATCGCGCTTTGGTTGCTGCACTGTTAGCAATCTGTTTAACTGTAATCACCGCTTGTTCTGATGGCCCACAAGCCAAAGATCCTAAGTTACTGACCTATGATGATATTAGAAATACAGGATTAGCTGTAAACTGTCCGACCTTACCGGAAACAGCACGAGGTTCTATTCCTCTTGATCCGAAGAAATCCTATAGTCTGAGTGGTCTGTGTCTGCAACCCACCAACTATTTTGTGAAAGAAGAACCCAGCAATAAACGCAAAGAAGCTGAATTTGTTCCGGGTCGTCTTTTAACTCGTTTCACTTATAGCTTAGATCAAATCAGTGGTAATCTTCTGATTGGTTCCGATGGAAAACTAACCTTTCAAGAAAAAGATGGAATTGATTTCCAACCCATTACCGTTTTATTACCCGGTGGTGAGGAAGTTCCTTTCCTGTTTACCGTTAAAGGCTTAGTCGCCAGCTCTAAAAATCCAGTCAGCAGTATCAATACCTCTACGGATTTAAGTGGAGATTTTAACGTTCCCTCCTATCGAGGTGCTAACTTCTTAGATCCTAAAGCTCGTGGGGTGGCTTCTGGCTATGATAATGCTGTGGCTTTACCCGCAACCGCCGATGAAGAAGGTTTAACATCGGCTAATGTCAAGTTAGCAGATACAAAGGTCAAAGCGGGTCGTATTTCCTTACAAGTTTCTAAAATTGACGGCGAAACTGGAGAAGTTGCTGGCATTTTTGAAAGTGAACAGCCTTCTGATGACGACTTAGGTGCCAAAGAAGCCTTGGCTGTCAAAGTTCGGGGTGTGTTCTATGGTCGCATTGAATCTGCCGTCTAAGCTAACCTATCCATAAATTGATCTCTTCATGAGAGACTTTGAGGTTGGAAGACAGGGGGATTGACGGTTATTTATTTCCCGTTCATCGTTGACCATCCCTTGACAATGGCTTGACGGTTAACGGGTCAGGGGTAACACTTTAACCCTCTATCTTCCGACACCCAGATCCTATACTCCGCTCTGATCAGCTTTCCTGAATCAGGAGTCGCGGTTAGAGGGTCTATTGATGATTAAGTCAATCCATTAATTTGTATAAAAATCTTGTGTCAACCCCAGAAGTAGAGCTAAAATAGTATATTGTTGCCCTTAATCTGTATAAATTGATTCAAGCTAGGCTTCCAGGGTACTTCCCCAAAGTCCTCGTTTAGTGCACAGCCTCGACCCCATATTGACTGTAGTATCTAGGTTAAGCGTTCTGTCTTTCCCAGGTACTCCCCTCTAACCTCACTTCCCATATTAAGCCGAGTGTGGTCAAGATTGATACTGAACTCATTAGCCAGCCCTACCAACGCAGGATCTTGTCATGCCTACTCAAGTCATCAACTATCCCAGAAGCGAAAGTTTGGAACTGTTACGCCAATATCAACAGTTTCCTTCTAAGGATGTCCGTAACCGGATTGTCCAGTTAAATATTGGATTAGTGCGTAAGGAGGTACACCATTGGGTAAACCAGTGTACCGAAAGTTATGAAGACTTACTTCAGGTCGGGTGCATCGGCTTGATTCGGGCCATAGAAAGATTTGATTTGTCTAAAGGTCATGCCTTTAGTTCCTTTGCAATTCCCTATATTCGGGGTGAAATTCAACACTACTTAAGAGACAAAAGCCCCTCGGTTCGAGTTCCCCGTCAATGGTTGACTCTGCAACGGCAATCCTTGAAGGTGATTCAACAACTGCATTTAGAACTGAAACGACCCCCCACCGATGCCGAAGTCGCCGAAGTATTGAGGATTTCGGTAGCAGAATGGAACGAAGTTAAACTGGCTAACCGCAATCGTTCTTTACTCAGTTTAGACGCTCCCATTCAAGATGAAGAAGAAGGGACAACTTGTTTAGGGGAATTAGTTCCCGATAGTCGCTATCGTAGTTTTCAGTTAGCTCAAGAAGATCAAATTCGGTTACAGCAAGCTTTAGCTAAATTAGAAGACGGAACCCGAAAAGTGTTGGAATTTGTATTCCTCTATGATTTAACCCAAAAAGAAACCGCAGAACGTTTGGGAATTAGTTCCGTCACGGTTTCTCGTCGGGTGAAAAAAGGCTTAAGTTCCTTACAAAAACTCATGGCGGGTGGCGAGTAACCGAGTCCTGATGCTCCGAGTCTTCCCATCCCTAAAATCCCAGAAACACTAAAATAAAGACACCCTGATTTGAATTGGGGCATAACTGTTAAAAGGGATTGGGCTTGTGGATTTAATTCAAGATCGGCTACTGACAACGATGGCAATCTACCAAAATCAGGTGGATTACCTAGAAATTCGGTTACAACAAAGTGAATCAACGGCTATTGCCTATCGAGGTTCCCAAATCGATGCCGTGAACCGCAATTTTTCCCTGGCTGGAGGAATTCGAGCTTGCCAGAAGGGAGGATGGAGTTTTGTGACTTTTAATGGTTTAGATGAGTTAAATAACCGTGTTGAGGAAGCCATTTCTCAAGCTCATTTAGTCGGGGAAGAAACTACTCAACTTGCTCTTGTGGAAGGGATTATCGATCAAGTTAATGTGGAATTGAAACGTGATCCGAGGGGAATTTCGCTCCAAGAAAAACGTCAACTGATTGAAAATTATAACCAATTGCTATTAGATTTTGATCCTCGAATTCAAACAACTACTGTAAGTTATACCGATCAATTTAGTCAGACTTATTTTGTTAATTCCCTAGGAAGTTGTATCATCCAAGAACGGTTAGATGTTAATGGTAGATTTGGGGCAGTTGCTAGAGGAGAAGCAGGTATTATTCGTCAAGGATTTGAATCCGTTGCCTCTCGGTGTGATTATAACGTGCTTCAGGGTATTGAAGAACGGGTGCAAAGTGCAGCAGAACGGGCAATTCGGCAGTTAGAAGCCAAGCCTGTTAAAGGGGGTCAATATACGGTTGTTTTAGATCCCTATTTAGCTGGGGTGTTTATTCATGAAGCCTTTGGTCATTTATCGGAAGCGGATTTTGTCTATGAAAATCCCCGAATGCAGGAATTATTAGAATTGGGAAAACCGATGGGAATTGAACAATTAACGGTGGTTGATGATGCCACCATTCCTGACCTTCCCGGTTCAATTTGTTATGATGATGAAGGGGTTCAAGCTCAACGCAAATATTTAATTAAAGATGGAATACTAACTCAACGGTTGCATAATTTGGAAACGGCCGGAAAAATGAAAGAGAAGCCGACGGGAAATGCTAGAGCGTTAAGTGCAACCTATCCCCCGATTGTGCGAATGACCAATACGGCGATTGAAGCGGGCGATCGCACGTTTGAAGAAATCATTAAGGATATTGAAGAAGGGGTTTATGCCGTTAGAATGTTGGGAGGGCAAACCAACGGGGAAATGTTTACCTTCGCCGCCGCCGAAGGCTATATGATCCGCAACGGTGAAATCGCTGAACCCGTGAGTGATGTTACCCTCAGTGGCAATGTGTTTCAAACCCTCAAAGATATTGAAGGGATAGGAAATGACTTACTTTACACCAATGGGGGCTGTGGGAAAGGGGGACAAATGCCCTTACCCGTCAGTGTTGGTGGGCCTCATGTGCGGATTAAAAATGTCGTGGTCGGGGGTCGTTAATTAGAAAGGGATTAGAAAGTAACTATAAAGCCTGGTGATGTGATTCAACCAGGCTTTGGGGAAATTTTTAATCATATATTCTTCTAGGACTAAGGTTAACACGACTGGGTTTCACCACTGCCTAGCTGAATGCAGGTATTGTTTGACAGAATATCTTTCTAAATTTGGCGCATTTCGGCTTCGAGAAGACGGATCAGATTTTCATCTCCATTCGTTCTAGCAACTTCTAGGCGATGTTCTAATCTTTTTTGGATGTTAGCGCGATGGACATCGGAGAGTTTAACGGAATTTCTGCGTGAGTTTTTGTTCAACATGGACTTTTTTTAATAATCTTTTGTGCTTACTCCTTTATTATATCCCCCCTTTCGCAAAATTTGGATGACATTGCTGCAAAATCTTAAAATTTTGTAACGTAAGCTACAGCTTTATTTCAAAAATCTGGATCGAGTATTTCTACTTACCACTTTTAGGCTGATTCATTGGGTAGTCTCAGCTTGCTCTCGGCTCTTGATGATTGAAATGTATTAAACGGGACTGGGCGGACTTGAACCGCCGACCTAGCGCTTCAGATTTGTGTGAGTTTCCCCACTCTCTGGACTATCCCTTCACCCTAGGCTGATGCTGCCTGTAGGTGGTGGCCGTTATGTCTAAAGAATAAAATCAATTATTCTGTAGAACCAGTCTCTGCACCTTCTTTCCTCCATAAGAGGTAAAGCTTGGCTCAAGATTACCTTATCTGTTCCCAGACTTAGGCTTCCTTGAATTTGACCACATTCACTCACGAGGTTTCCCCACATGGTGCCCGATTGTTCAGGAGGCGCTTGCTCTATCCACCTGAGCCACAGCCCCAAATTGACACTATTTCTATATTAGCATGATTTTATACAATAAGTTCCTTTTGTCGTTTTTGGCGGAGGAAAATAATCATTTTTTGATCTTCATCTTTAATATGATCAATTAGCCAATGGGTCAAAAAATGAGAGACATTGATGCTAAGTTCTGAACTAGATTCTGTCTTTTCCTGTTGATTAAACTGTTCTACTTGTTCCCGCAGCCGTTGATGTTTGGCTTTATGTTCCGAATAGCCCGGATAGCCATAGTGGAGCATAAATTGTTCTTCCGTCTCAAAATGAATAGTGGTGTAATTCCTCAAACTTTTGAGGGTTCGTTGGATTAATTCTTCTGCTCGTCCTGTCAGCATCGCAGTATTCAGTGCATTAATCCCATGGAAAAGACTTTTATGTTGATCATCAATCAAAGTATAACCCGTTTCATATTTGGAATGCCAACGGGCAATCTCAAACTGGGAAGCAAGTGTAACGGAGGACTGAGTAGAATCTGAATGAGGCTTAAACCAATAGCCGTGACAGCAAAATCTAATCATTTTTCGATCTTCACCTTTGATGTGATGAATTAACCAATCGGTTAAAAAGTGGGAGACTTCAATGGTTAACTGAGATAGGTTATTGTAATTTTTATGTTCAAATTCTAAAACTTGAGTTTTGAGAGCTTTATGCTTAATCTGATGTTGTTGATAACCCGGATAGTTGTGGCGAAGCATGAATTCTTCTTCAGTATCAAAATGAACAGTTGTGTAGTCTTTTAAACTCTCAAGGGTTTTTTGGAGTAACGCTTCACCCTGTCCCTCTAACATGGCATTATTCAGGGAATTGATGATACTAAATAGACTTTGATGTTGTTCATCAACAAGGTGATCCCCTGTTTCATATTCGGGTAGCCATTGCGCGAGTGTAATCCCCATAAAATCAACTCCTGAAGTCGTCATTTTAGTCATTCAACCGTTGACTCAGTAATAGTCTGGAAGAAATTTAAAAATAATTCAGGGCCCTTAGCCTTAATTGAGTCTATACCTCTATAGTACAGGATTATCAAAAAATCAACATTATTAAGAATCTTTAAGTGAATGCGATCGCCCGAAAAACTCCTACTCAAATTTCCCCTACAACTCCAACAAATAAGAGGATTAGCGCTGGCGCAATTGATCAAGACTCGCTATATAATAGGATTTAACAATAACTGGAGATAAAATTATGATCAAAATTATTAAACAATTAACCCTTGTTTTTTGCGCTATTTTTCTGTTAAGTGGCTGTGTTCGATATGATGTGGGAGTAGAATTTCAGGATCAAACCCACGGTCAAATTGTTCAAAAGATTCAATTAGGAGAACAATTGACCAGCTTTAGCCATGACGTTGTAGATGAATGGATATCTACGATGGAACAACGGGTTAAACAGTTAAAAGGGAAAACCAAACGACTCTCTAAACAAGAAATTTTAGTGACAATTCCTTTCTATAATGGTCAGGATTTAGAGAAAAAATTCAATCAATTCTTTAATCCCGCCGAATTTAAACCTAAAAAATCCAAGAAACAATCTACTATCGAACTTCCTCAATTTTCTTCAAATTTTAACGTTAAACAAAATAATTTTATTTTTGCCTTACGCAATCATCTCAGCTTAGAATTAGATTTGCGATCGCTTTCTTTACTCTCCACCTCAGATAACGTATTAATCAGTTCAGGGAACTTATTAGAACTGCAATTTGTATTAACAACGCCTTGGGGTGCAACGGTAATCAATCCAGTCAGTCTTTCTGACCCATCGAGTGAACCGTTGTTAGTCAATATTGAGTCTAGCGGAAAACAGGTCATCTGGACACTCAAACCTGGAGAAATTAATCACCTCGAAGCCATGTTCTGGGTTCCGAGTCCGATTGGAATAGGAACGGTTTTAATTATTATAGTAACGGCTTTAGGAATTTACCTGAAATCGAGTACCTACCCCAAGATTAAAACAGAGCAACCTCCGATTCCGACGAAGGTTTAACCTGATTCAACAGCTACAAAAAGCCCTAAAAACGAAAGTTTTGGTTTACAATAGGTAGACATTAAGTGAACTACTGAGTTTTGTACCTTCAGTGATTTCAGGCGATTCTATCCTTTCGAGTCCTGATCCGCTCTCTAACTTTCCCCTGGCCGTTGCCACCCCTCAAGATGCCTTAACGGCTCTATCCGAGGGAATTGCACTCCTAATTGACTTGGCGCAGAGGGGAGAAATTGATCCTTGGGATGTTCAGGTGATTGATGTCATTGATCGTTATCTCAGTAAACTGACACCCCCAGAGGAATCAACCTCTAGCAATAATTTTACCGAGTTGTCCCAGTCGGGCCAAGCCTTTTTGTATGCCTCTATGCTCGTCTTGCTGAAGGCAGATAGTTTGATGGCAACGGAAATAGACCCGAATGGAACCTTACCCGAAGCAGAAGAGTTCCTAGAACCAGAAGAGGAAGGCAATGGCATTCAACGGCCCCAACAACTTGAACGACAACTGCGACGACGGGCTGTTGCTAAAATTCCCCAAAAACGGCGAGTCACGTTGTCAGAACTGATTGAACAGTTGCAACTGATGGCCGCCACCATCGCCGCCCAAAAAGCTCGCCCCCGTCCCCGTCCCAGTACCGCCAAAACCAGATCAACAACCGCAAAGGCGATCGCTGAGTTGGCCCACCAGGAAAACTTAGTGGAAATGGCGGCGCAAGTGGAACGACTCTTGAATCGGGAAGGATCACAACAGAGTCAGGAATGGTTCGAGCTTGACCAGCTATTAACCCTGTGGTTACAGACGAAGCCACCCCAACCCCCCCCAGCTTCGGAAGAAAACCCGGTTCACTTAAGCCCAAATCATGATCGGGTGGGGGTATTTTGGGCCTTATTATTATTATCGGCTCAATCTAAAGTCGAGCTAGTCCAAGAGGAATTTTATCAAGACCTTAAAATTCGCTCTCTGACTGAGCTATCACCAAACTCTTAAATTCTTTTAACGACAACTTTTCAGGAATCTCTCGGATCAATCCTAATAAACCTTGATAGGCTATTAATTGATCAGGATTTCCTAGATCAGATTGTAATGTGAAGTCATGCTTCTAGGACAGTGTTGTGTAAACAAAAAGCCAACTGATTTTGATCCATGAGTTGCATCTCATTTGATAACTTTAAACATAGCTTAGGGTTGAGGAAGTGAACATGAAAGCCATGATTTTGGCCGCTGGAAAAGGAACTCGTATCCGTCCCATTACTTATACGATCCCTAAACCTTTAATTCCGATTCTGCAAAAACCAGTAATGGAATTTTTGGTGGAATTACTGCGAATGCACGGGTTTGACCAAATTATGGTCAATGTTAGCCACTTAGCCGATGAAATTGAAAACTATTTTCGAGATGGTCAACGGTTTGGGGTGCAAATTTCCTATTCTTTTGAAGGAAGAATTGAGGAGGGAAATTTAATCGGACAAGCCTTGGGTTCAGCCGGAGGGATGAAACGAATTCAAGATTTTAATCCCTTTTTTGATGATACTTTTGTGGTGTTATGTGGGGATGCGTTAATTGATTTAGACTTAGCAGAAGCAGTAAGGTGGCATCGAGAAAAAGGTTCTATTGCCACCATTGTTATGAAATCTGTTCCGAAAGATCAAGTCTCTAGTTATGGGGTTGTTGTTACGGACAACACGGGTCGTGTTAAAGCTTTTCAAGAAAAACCTTCCGTAGAAGAAGCTCTCAGCACAGATATTAATACGGGGATTTATATTTTTGAACCAGAGATTTTTAAATATATTCCATCGGGGTGTGAGTATGATATTGGTAGTGAATTGTTTCCCCATTTAGTCGAAATTGGTGCTCCTTTTTATGGCATTTCAATGGATTTTGAATGGGTGGATATTGGGAAAGTGCCCGACTATTGGCAAGCGATTCGCAGTGTGTTATTAGGATATATTAAAAACGTCTCGATTCCCGGTCATCAGGTGCATCCGGGGATCTATACCGGGTTAAATGTGGCTGTCAACTGGGATCAAGTCAATATCCAAGGCCCGGTTTATATTGGAGGGATGACTCGTATTGAAGACGGAGCAACGATTATTGGCCCGACGATGATCGGCCCTAACTGCTGGATTTGTAGCGATGCTTATGTAGACAATAGCGTGATTTTTGAATATTCTCGTTTAGGCCCAGGAGTACGTTTAGTCGATAAATTGGTGTTTGGGCGCTATTGTGTAGATAAACTCGGTGCTTCCATTGATGTCCAAGCGGCGGCGCTCGATTGGTTAATTACAGATACCCGTCAAGTGTTTAATTCAGATTCTTCTGAACGACAAGCCATCGTCGATTTATTGGGTAATCCTTAATTTAAGCGGTGTCGGTGTCCGGTATTCGGTATCCGTCACCCGTCGCCTTTCTCCTTGTTACTACTCAACAAAAACTGCTGATGTCTTCTTTGATTTGTGATCAATCTAAGTTTATTGTTGCTGAACCGGGTGCATCTTACTCTCAAGATAATTCCGGTAATTCTGTTTTGGGTTCAGAACGATTTGTTGAAGTATTGGTAGATATTCCAATTAAAAACTCTAAATTTAATCAAGAAAAAGCAGAAAATCAAGAGGAAAAACAACAAGTTGATCTTAGAGAAAATTACGAAAAAGAATTGGCGGTAGATATACAAGAAGAAAAACTTTATATTTATCGTGTTCCTAGCCATTTGGATGTCCAACCTGGAGATATAGTAAGTGTCTCTTTTAACTCTCAACAGTTGGGGGTAATTGTTATTCGTTACATATCTCAACTTCCTAATTATTTGTCTTCTGATCGCGTTAAAGATATTGATGATATTCTTTGTAAAGAATTCTTTCCTTCAACTTATTGGCAACTATTACAACAGGTTGCAAATTATTATCAAACTTCTCTATTTAAAGTAGTTCGTGTCGCTTTTCCTTGTGGATTATTAGCCAAAAGTAAACGAAGAATTTGTCTAAGTAATTTAGATTCAATTCCTAGGGAACCGCAACTATTTCTCAAAAGTTCAGCATTACATCTTTTAAAAATTTTACAATCTTCTGCGACAGGTAACTATAGTTGGAAATATTTAAAATCAAAAGTTAGAAACGCCGAGCAAGGATTAAAAGATTTATTACAAAGGGGTTGGGTAAAAAGTTATTTAGAGCCACCTGATATAGTTCGTCCAAAACTACAACTGGCTGCAACTGTCGTTGAAGGTTTTATTCCTGTAGATTTAACACCCCTTCAACGCCATATTATTAAAGTGATTAAAGAACAAGGTGGAGAAATTTGGGTCACTCATTTATTGAAAATATGTAATACAGATGCCTCTACTTTACAAAGATTAAGAGAAAAAGGGTGTATTATTATTGCTAACCGAGAGTTTTTACGTCAAGAACAGGGTATTTTTCAAACTCCCGATCAGCCTAAAGTTTTAAATCAATATCAAACGGAATCTTTACAAACCATTAACTCTTTATCCGGTTATGCTCAAGTTTTATTACACGGGGTTACAGGGTCAGGAAAAACCGAAGTTTATTTACAAGCGATCGCACCTATTCTAACTCAAGGGAAATCTGCTTTAGTCTTAGTTCCTGAAATTGGCTTAACCCCCCAATTAACCGACCGATTTCGTGCCCGGTTTGGCGATCAAGTCTTCGTCTATCATAGTGCTCTTTCCGATGGAGAACGTTATGATACCTGGCGTAATATGACCCTCGGTTTACCCCAAATTATCATCGGAACTCGTTCAGCAATATTCGCACCTTTACCGAAATTAGGATTAATTATTTTAGACGAAGAACATGATAGTAGTTTCAAACAAGATCAACCCTCTCCCTGTTATCATGCTCGAAAAGTAGCCCAATGGCGGGCGGAATTAGAAAATTGTCCTTTAATATTAGGATCAGCAACTCCATCCTTAGAAAGTTGGTTAGAAATTAAACATAAAACCCAACAAAATCGGTTTTATTTATCCCTTCCTGAACGTATTCAAGCGCGACCCCTTCCCCCCATTAAAATTGTCGATATGCGCCAAGAATTGCGTCAAGGAAATCGATCTATTTTTAGTTATGATTTACAAACCGCCCTACACCAACTCAAAGAAACTCGTCAACAAGGAATATTATTTATCCATCGTCGAGGACATAGTACCTTTGTTTCCTGTCGCAGTTGTGGTTATGTGATGGAATGTCCCCATTGTGATGTATCCTTAGCGTATCATCATGAACATCCCGATGCGGCCCAACTGTTAAGATGTCATTATTGTAATTATAGTCAACTATATCCCCAACGTTGTCCTGATTGTGACTCTCCCTATTTTAAACATTTTGGCAGTGGAACTCAACGGGTAACAGAAGAATTAAACCGCCTATTTCCTGAGTTCAAATGTATTCGATTTGATAGTGATACCACCTCTCGAAAAAACGCCCATCGTACCCTATTAACTCAATTTGCGAATGGAGAAGCCGATCTATTAGTGGGAACCCAAATGTTAACCAAAGGGTTAGATTTAGCCTCTGTGAGTTTAGTCGGAATTGTATCCGCCGATGGGTTATTACATTTATCAGATTATCGGGCTAGTGAACGCGCCTTTCAAACCTTAGTCCAAGTCGCAGGACGAGCAGGAAGAGGGAATGATCCAGGGCGAGTGATTTTACAAACCTACACCCCCGAACATCCTGTTATTCAAGCGGTACAACGTCATGATTATGAATCCTTTGTCGCCACAGAATTACAACAGCGACAGGAGTTAAATTATCCGCCATTCGGTCGTTTAATTTTATTACGGTTAAGTAGTTTTAATCAGCAAGATGTTGAAGAAACTGCCAAAAAATTAGCAGAATTTTTATTAGAAAATAATCTCAATACTGATTTTGAATTATTAGGCCCTGCTCCGGCTCCTATTCTTCGGGTAGCCAATCGTTATCGCTGGCAAATTTTAATTAAAACGTCTCAAGAATCTTCTATTATTTTACCTAAATTCTCTGAGTTTAATTCCAGTTCTGTTTATATTACCATTGATATTGATCCTTTGCATTTGTAGAGACTTTCTTAAAAAACCTACGATCGCATTAAATTATATAATTAAGGAGCCGTGTGAGGGGAAACTTTCAAGCACGGTTTTCCAGAGGAGTCGCAGCAGTGACTCTCCAACTTAGTTGACCCGCATTTTGCACCGAAGGTGAAATTCTATGACTGATCCCACTGTGGCTTTAACTCAACTCAAAGTCGCCGAGAAACGGGAATATGTAGTTTATATTCCCTACTATGATGAAAAAAAACGTAAATATTTACCTTATTCGATTAGCCTTTATAAAGAAAAAAGTTTAGAAGGCGCTCGTAATATTGATGGCGGAGATGGTATTCCTTTTGTAGCAACTTGGAATGTCTCTTCTTTACCTGCGGATTTAACCCGTTGTCGGGTTCAGTTTGATGGGAATGCCGATCTCAGTTATGAGGTGATCCTGTCCAACCATGAGTTTATTAAGTATTTAATTGAAGTTTTGCAAAATTTTAGTCGGACTCGGACAATTGATTTTTCTCAAGAGTTCTACAAACGGCTCTTGCATTTGGATCATTAACCCCAAAGTTTAAGGAATGGGGTTAAGGATTCACCCTACAATAGAAAAGCTATTGTTCAACTATCTCCATTTCCTTTACAAAGGCTCCTTACTCTAGGATTTGAAGAGTTTAGACCGCTAAAGGAAAATGTCATCATTTGTTGAATTTAATGAGATTAAATTGAGGAGTAAATTGCGTGGCTGAATCTGTCAAGTATATATTAATCGGGTCAACAGAGCCTTACACCGGGAAATCGACAATTGCCTTGGGTATGGCTCATCTGTTTCAGGGTAAAGGCTTAGACATTGCTTATGGTAAACCTTTAGCCACCGATTGGAGTGATGGAGATGAAAAGAACGATGCTGACCTTCAGTTCGTGGCTCAAACGTTAAAATTGTCTGGGGAGCAACTGCGATTCCCTATTTTGACTTTGGATGAAACAACCATTCATCGGCGTTTGCTGGGTGAAGATCAAGCTAACTATAGTCAAGCCCTCATGGCCTATCGACAAAAATCCTCGGCGGATTTAATTTTTCTTGAAGGGCCAAGAACCTTGCAAGAGGGACTGTTATTTGATTTATCTGTACCTCAAATGGCCGAGCAATTGGATACTGGCGTTCTGTTGGTCGCTCGTTTACATTCTCACCTGGCTGTGGATGATTTGCTCTTAGCTCAACAACGTTTAGGCGATCGCTTATTAGGAATTGTTATTAATGATGTTCCCCCGGAAGAACTAGAAATTACAACCACTGAAATGCAGCCGTTTTTGGAAGCGCAGGGAATTCCGGTTTTTGGGGTGATACCGAGAAATCCTATTTTACGCAGTGTAACCGTTAAAGAATTAGTCAAACAGTTGAAGGCGCAGGTACTTTGCTGTAAGGAGCGCTTAGATTTGATGGTCGAAAGTCTCAGTGTCGGGGCGATGAATGTCAGTTCGGCTATGAAGTATTTTGATAAATCTAGCAATATGGCGGTTGTCACCGGAGGCGATCGCACTGATATTCAATTAGCAGCGTTGGAAAAATCTACCCACTGTTTAATCCTCACGGGTCAACTTCCCCCCGCACCGATGGTATTAAGTCGGGCTGAAGATTTAGAAGTTCCGGTTTTATCGGTTGATCTCGATACATTAGCAACGGTAGAAATTATTGATCGCGCGTTTGGTCAAGTTCGCCTTCATGAACCGATTAAAGTGGAATCAGTGAATCAACTGATGAAAAAATATTTTCATCTGGATCGCTTTATTCAACGGTTAGGAATTTCCTTTCCGGTATCCGTGATCAATTAATATGATGAGCAAGGTGGGTGAGGTGATTGTAGGGACGTTGTAAGCAGCGTCTCTACGAAGAAACAATTGATAAATATCTTGTAAAAAGATTGTACTGCTTTTGTTCAGATGTGTTTTCGTAGTTGGACTCGATTTAGCCACATGGAAACTTTAGCAGGTCGATAAATTTTGGCAATAAAAGGAGCTTGATTTCCTTGAGTTATTTTCTCTATTTTATCAATTGCATTAACAAAAATATTAATTACATCTTGACGAGAAAGATTACCTGATACCAGAATAAAAACTCGTGCCTGAGAATGGGCAATTTGTTCAACTTCTAAAATATTTCTACTGATGTTATCATCTTTCGTTAGTACCACCCACCCCTGTTGACTAACAATAGGTAGCCATTCTGTATCAGGAGAATCAGGAGGAAAATGGTCATGATGAAATTCAATTTTAACCCCTAATGATTGTAAGGCATCACCGAGAGATTTTCCTAACGCCCGATCTATAAAATAGGTGTAATGATAGGTCATGCTACCCGCAATTTGGACTCGAATAAAATTGCTGCTTTTATCTGTAAAGGAGTACAGTTATAATCGAAGGCAATTTCTTCTAGGGAGTCCCCTGCATCGTAAAGTTCAGTTACAATTTTTGTAGGAACTCCTGTTTTGGAAATCGTAGGTTTCCCAAAGGAGATATTAGGGTCAATCGTTATTATTTTTTCGGGCGAGTCTTCCCCATAAGCTTCAATAAAAGGGAAGAGTCTAGCAGCAATATTTTCCTCATCCCATTCTATACGGGTAAGAAGATGGTTTAAGACTTGTTTCATGGCTAATTGTCCAGAACGAGACGCATTAATTAAATGTTCTACTTGTTCGATAAAAAGGTCAACTCCATCGCTGCTAAATTTTTTCAGGACTAAGGGATGTTCTGTTTTAAATTGTTCACTGATATAGTCAAGAGCAAGTCTGACTTTATCAAGGGGAATATTATGCACGGTACGAATAACTCTCAAGACGTGAGCTTCTACTAGGTTAGTAAAGGAGAGTTGAGAATAGTTGGGATCTGGACGTTGGATCAGGGGTCTAAAGTCTTTGTGTCCTGTTTTTGTTGGGTAAGAGCGTCCTTTGATCCAAGTTCTTAAAGTCGATACTGGTATATTAAGATATCGGGCAGCATCTACTATTGAATAAATAGGAACATGATAGGGGTATTTTGGGCGGAATATTTTGCTCATTATTAATTTTTAAATAGAAAATGGGAAAATAGTAAAACCCTGATAAAATAAGCGTTATCAGTATCTAGGATATAGAGTTTTAATGCAGAACAAATAATCCCCTCCTATCACTCTTGATTCTGATTATTTTTTAACTTAAAATTCACGCGATTTCGATGGATAACAGCTTCAGCAGAATTAGGTTGCATTTCCAAGGCGACACCATAGGAACGATTTGCATCTTGATAACAATTCATTTGTTCAAAGGTCATTCCTCGACGAATCCAAGCTTGATAATAGTCGGGTTTTCGTTGAATAATTTTGTCATAAACAGTTAACGCATCTTGATAGCGTTGGGCTGATTCTAAGGCTAATCCCCATTGTAAGCAAGTAGAATAGGAATCGGGCCAAATTTTCACCGCTTGCTGAAAGGCTTCTGCGGCTTCTAAATACTTTTCAACCTTTTCTAAAGTTTTTCCTAAATGTACCCAGACTTCAAAATTATCGGGTTGTACCCGAATCACTTTTTTATAAGCAATAATCGCCTCATCATAGCGTTCTAATTTTTCTAACGCTTCCCCCCGTTGTAATCCCGCTTTTGTTGCTAAGGCGGTATCTTCTGTGGTCATTTGTACCACTTTATCGTAGACAATTAACGCTTCTTCAAACCGATCTAATTTTTCTAACGCTTCTCCTCGACAATTCCAAGCATCCAGAAAATCCGGTTGAATTTGCAAGGCATTATCATAGGCAATAATCGCTTCTTGATATTGTCCGAGTTCACACAGGGTTTTGCCTCGACCTAACCAAGCTTCAGGAAAATTAGAGTTTAATTGGGTTGCTTTATCAAAGGATGCGATCGCGGCTTGATATTGTTTTAAATCTAATAAGGCTTGAGCGCGACTAATCCAAATCGCAGCCGCATCAGGATTAATTTGTAAGGCTTGATTTAAACAATTTAAAGCCGCTTGATGGTGTTGATGATGCAGCAACGCCATGCCTTTATAAAACCAAACTTCATAATCCTGGGGTTGCAGTTGAATCACTGTATCATAGGAGGTAATCGCTTCTGCATATCGCCGTAATTTTTGTAAAGCAATTCCTCGATTAAACCAGGCTTGATAACTCTTGGGTTGCAATTGAATTGCTTGTTCATAAGATGCGATCGCATCGGCATATTTCTGTTGACTTAATAACATTTCACCCCGATTAAACCAAGCTTCATAATTAGCAGGCTGTAATTGAATTGCCCGATCATAAGAAGCCACCGCATCACTATAACGTTCTTCATTCATTAAAGCATTGGCTTGATGATACCAAATCGAAGAAACATTCGGTTTAATTTCAATCGCTCGTTTATAAGAAGCTGCCGCTGCTTTATAGTGTAATAATGCTTCTAAAGCTAAACCCCGTTCATACCAAGCTTCAAAATTTTCCGGTTCAATGGTAATTGCTTTATCAAAGGAAGCTACCGCTTCTTCACATCGTTCTAATTTAGCTAAAGCAATACCCCGAAACGTCCAAGCCCAATAATCTTCTGGTTTAATTTTAATCGCCCGATCATAAGACGCTAAGGCATCTTTATAACGTTTTAATTTCCGCAGACTATTTCCCCGTCTTAACCAAGCCGAATACCAATCGGGTTTATAATTTACCGCTTGATCATATCGTTCAAAGGCGAATTCATAGCGTCCTAATTTATAAAATCGATTGCCTTTATTATATTCAGGCCATGCTTTAAAAACCCCTAAAAATCCTAATTTAGAGGCGGGTTGAGTGGGTGGAGGAGAGTCCACAGGAAACAGGGAGGAGGTTAATTCTTCCGACATGGGCTGTTTGACTCCTGACCAATGAGTGCTAATATCTTCTATCCTACGGTGTCAAGTTGATTAAACAATCCCCCCTATTGTAGCCAACGGGGGAATCGAGAAGCGGAAACGGCTGAATTATTTCTTAACCCGACAGAGTAACCAACGCAGAGAGATGGGCGGGTTTTGGATGGGGATAATATCTCGACCCTGTGACCAATGTTCAAACCAATTGGTAGGGGGCCAAGCTTCCGGGGGGAGGTGAGTGCGTTCATATTCATAAACTGACTCATCGGATATTAATTCTAGGGGTAAACTTTTTAACAGCAGATTAATTTCAGGACGGGTAATCAAGTATGACCATTGAATTTGTCCCATTTCCCGAACTTTATTATTGGGTTCATAGTTGTCATGGGTGATAAAGGTATTGAATAAAATTAACCCCCCAGGAACAACTGCATCACAAACTTTTGTTAATAGAGTTTGCACATCCTCTAAGTTGCGAAAATGGGAAATCACCTCTGCAATTAAAGCTAATCGATAATAATTAGCTGGCAAAACTAAAGCCGGGTTGAGAATATTGCTTTGAATCACCCGAATGGGTAAGTTGTTTTCTTTGGCTTCCTTGGCAATAATTTGAGCAAAGTCTGGGGTCAGTTCGACAGCATCTACGGGATGTCCTTTTCGCGCTAAAGGCAGGGTATTACGACCTACACCCGCCCCAATATCTAAAATGGGACTGCGGGGCGGGTGTACGGATAACTCGGACACGACCGCCATTAATTTGGCATCGGGATGTGACCCAAACAACGGCCCTTCACGGGTGGTTAACCAGCGTTGATATTTATTTTCTAAAGAGGCTACTTCCGTTGTCACCGTGATTTTTAATCCACTGGTTAATCCGTGGGTGGGGTTAGGGGGTTCATATTTAAACACTAAACGAGCATGGGGTGAAGCTTGATATCCTTCATTGAGTTTTCGTTCTACAAGCTGACGTAACCCATTTAATTCATCTGAGGTAAAGTTCTGCCCCAATGCGATTAACAAAGCGTTAAACTGACTCATATATTCCTCTAGCAAAGCTGGGGCACAAGGAAGCACCAGTTGTCCTCGTGCAGAAGTCAGTCGTTTCACTTTTAGCAAAAGTGCTTTTTCAATTAGATTTTGATCATTGACTGTAATCGGTTGATTCACGGCTACCACGAATACAATATCCTCTTAATGCTGTATAGTAACTTGCCCTGTTGCTCTAATGTATCGCAAATGGGAGCAAGAAGGGACAAAAATCACTCATCGAATCGTTGGTGTCTGGATGAATTGCGGGACATTAAAAAATAATAATATTCTGCTTAGTTTGGACGCTCTTGTTCGGTGAATATAAGATTTGAGTTTTTCAAGTCTTATATTCACCACAGCTAGAAACATATCCGCCGTTAAATTATATTATCTTAGTAGAAAGTCTATCATAGTTATTATGTTCACCGCTTTAAAAGTCCGATTGTATCCCACAGAAGAACAGCGTATCCAACTCTCCAAAGAGTTTGGGTGCGCTCGATTCGTGTACAATCACTTTTTGGCGGAGTGGAAGAATACTTATCAAAACACAGGTCAGGGGTTAAGTTATGTCAAATGCGCCAATCAATTACCCGGACTCAAACAGGAAAAACCTTGGTTAACTGAAGTAGCAAGTCAAGTTCTTCAACAATCCCTAAAGAATTTAGATAAAGCTTTTAAAAACTACTTTCAAGGAATCGGGAAGCATCCTAGATTTAAGTCAAAACATCGTAAACAATCCGTAACCTATCCCCAGGCATTTAAGCTAACCCAATCAACAATTAAACTTCCTAAGTTAGGTGAAGTTAAAGTTAAATTTCACCGACCTATCAAAGGAAAAGTGAAATCAATTACCGTCTCTATGACGCCTGGTGGTCAGTATTTTGCTTCCTTGAGAATTGAGATAGCTGGAGAATACCCAGAAACCTCAACCCAGGGAAAAGTAATTGGTATTGATTTAGGCTTAGATTCGCTAATTGTAACTTCCGATGGGGAGAAAATTAAACCTCCCAAATTCTATCGGAAGTATGAACGGAAACTAGCTAAATACCAAAAACGCCTCTCTCGAAAACTCAAAGGCAGTCAAAACCGGAAAAAAGCTAGGATTAAAGTCGCTAAAGTTCACAATAAAATTGCTAATTGTCGATCAGATTCTCATCATAAACTTTCCCGCAAGTTAGTAGACGAAAATCAAGTCATCGTGTTTGAGGATCTGAATATTAAAGGCATGAGTAAGAACCATTGTTTAGCTAAATCAATAACGGATGCTGCTTGGGGAATGTTACAAACATTAACTGAGTATAAAGCCCAAGAACAAGGCAAGGTTGTTGTTTTTGTAGATCGAGGGTTTCCCAGTTCTAAAACCTGTAATTGTTGTGGGCATAAAATGAAGTCTATGCCCTTACAAATCAGAATTTGGGAATGCCCGAAATGCGGAAAGCTGCATGATCGAGATATCAATGCAGCGTGTAATTTGCGGGACTATTTTTTAGCGTCAGGAAGTGGCGTTTTAGCCTCTGGAGATGAAGTAAGACCAATCTCAAACTTGGTTTTGGGGGAGGCATTTGTCCGCGAAGGAGGAAGCCCACGCCATAAGTGAAACGTTGGCATTGGTACTTCACCAGGAAAAGCAGAGAAATCAACAGACTTGTTAACGATGTCTTCAAAAAATCTACGGTTTTAAGAACTTAGGAGTCTAATATTTTTATGTGCTTTTCAGCAACGGCAAGTTTTACCGCCAGTTTATCCTTATCGGTGTTAGGAATTGCGACACTAACACAAACGACCTCAAAAAATCAGCTTTTATTAGCTTCTTTTCCGTTATTATTTGCAACTCAGCAATTTCTGGAGGGAATGGTCTGGTTAAATTTGGATCATCAATCATCTCTTCTATATTCTATAGGAGCCTATGGTTTTTTAGGCTTTGCTACAGGACTTTGGTTAATTTTATGCCCGCTTTCTGTGTATTTATTAGAAAAAGATCCCCTTCGCCAAAAAGTAATTTTAACGTTGACAATCATCGGATTAGGTTTAGGAATTTATCTTCTGAGTTGTGTAATTCGAGAAGAAGTTTTGGCTACTAATTATTCAGGCAATTTATTGTATCATCTTAATTTAAGATATGATTTTAAGTTTATCTCTTTTTATGAGATTTGTAAATATTTGTATTTGCTAGTGATCAGTCTTCCCTTTTTGATCTCAAGCCAACGGTTATTAATGCGATTTGGCATTTTGCTTATTCTTTCTTTTATTTTGGCGGATAGCTTTTATCAAACTACTTTTATTTCAGTGTGGTGTTTCTTTGCCGCCGCTCTTAGTAGTAGTTTATGGGTTATCTTTCTTGACTGGAAAACATATAGCCCAGAACTTAAAAATTAAGACAATACTGACAGTTTTTTTGCCTCATTTTACAAAATTTGGGAGTCAAATTGAGTCGCCAATTTTGTAAAATGAAAACCCCCTGCTTTTTAAGGGGGATTTAGGGACATCTGATCAAAGCTGTAATCAGGGCTTTTTGGCGTTAAGTTAACACGGATGGATCTCCTCGCCCTAAAACGATCTTAATTCTATCCTAGGTTTAATCCTGATTAACTCGGAGAAATTTATTGAGTCAATACCGATAAAACCGTATCATGAATAATGCCATTACTAACCAAAATACCCCGATTATCTAACATCTTCGGATTAGAGGCAAAATCTAAAGGTTTACCAAACATATCACTAACTCGTCCTCCCGCTTCTTCAACAACAATTGCTCCCGCCGCATGATCCCAAATATTCTCTCGATAATTAGGAGTTTTAGGAGAAGGAAGTCGCAAATATAACGCCGCTTTTCCAGAAGCAACCGCCCCATATTTGGCCTGAGAATCCATTTTAATCGCCGGAGCAATAATTCCTACTGCTTTTGCTACAGCATCCTGACGATCAATATCTCCATGACTGGCTTCAACACTGCCCACAAACCGAAGATTTTCTACATCATTTGCCTGCACAACTTGAATCGGAATTTCTTCACCCGTTGCCCAAATTATCATCGTTGCGCCTTGTCCTCGCACCGCCACAAATAAAGCTCCCGGTTCATGATTTTCCACCGGATAAGCCGGACATCCCATCACCCCAACTTTAACTTCCCCATCTTCAATTAAAGCTAAAGCAATGGCATATTGATCTTGTCTTAAAAATCCTTTTGTGCCATCAATGGGATCTAATGTCCAAAAGCGATTTCCAACTTTTCCATTCCCTTTATTAATCCAATCTGTAACTTGTTCTGAGGTGGCATCAGGAATGATTTCCTGTACATATTGGGTAATTTTTGCTAAATTTTCTGCCATTTCTGGAGTTTGCAATTCCGTTGCATCTTCTTCCCCGACAACGGGATCATTGGGAAAGACTTCTGCTAGGGCTTTACAAATAATGGCTTGAGAACCATAATCAGCAACTGTCACCGGACTTTTATCACTTTTCTCCATCGCAGGCGGGATACTGCGGCGCACTTTTTCACATAGTTTTCCAGCCGCTAATGTCGCTGCAATTGCAATTTGCTTTTCTTGTTCGTAAGACATAAAAACTCCAATTAGAGGGCATTTATTCCTGATTCTATTATTTTAAACAATAAAACGTTAAAGCACAATTTCCATAGATTTTTTCTCGACAAATTTCTAACCCCGTAATCGGTTGAATTTGCCAACGATGGGGATGATGCTCAACGGCAATTTCTCCCTCCGCAGACAGAAGTTGATATTGGGCGATCGCGTCTAAGGTGGGTTGATAAAGATTACTATCATAGGGTGGATCAAAATAAATACAATCAAATTGTTGCCCAGATAAAGTTTTTAACTTTCCTAAAATATCTCCTCGAATGACTTGAAACTGTTGGGAAGAATCGGCAATTTTTTGCCAATTTTCTTGAATCACTTGACAGGCTTTTCTATGTTGTTCTATCCCAATCACAACTGATGCTCCTCGGCCTAATGCTTCGGCTCCCATTGAACCACTACCCGTACATAAATCTAACCAGCGACAGCCTTCTATTTGACCCTGCCAAATATTAAAAACTGCTTCTCTTACCCGTGCTAATGTGGGGCGTGTTTCTTCCCCTGGTAAAGTTTTAATTAAGCGATTTCCAGAAATTCTTAAACTCAAAAATAAAGTCCTCCACTGATTGACACTCCCCGCTCTGAAGAGACGGGGATTCTACATTCTACGTCAGAATTTGCTCGCTTCTGGTTTTCACCAACCAGAGTAGAGACTCCAACTCCTGTAGCGTTACTTCGGGATTGCCCATCCCTAGCTTGCTTTGCCAGATTGAGAATGTTTTTTGCAGCGTTTGTGTCTCTATGTAGTTCGCATCCACAATTACAAACATGGGTGCGAGTTGATAGAGATTTTTTCACAATCACCCCACAATTAGAGCATTTTTGCGAAGTGAAATGGGGTGCAACTGGTATTGCTAATTTATCAAATTTAGCTGCAAAATATTCTATCCATTGCCGGAACAAATACCAACTAGCGTCGCTAATTGATTTAGCTAAACAGTGGTTTTTAACCAGATTTCTAACACTTAAATCTTCGTAGGCTACTACATCGTTTGATGTGCATACGTTACGCGCAATTCGTTTTGCGTGTTCATTCCGTTGTACAGACGCGCCATGGCGCGTCTCTACTTTTAAATGTTTTTTAGCGTAAACCTTTCTAGCTTTGCGTCTACCCGATGAACCCTTAACTTTCTTATAAATTCGTCTTTGAGATTTTTTGATGGATTGTTCTGTCTTTCTTAGAAACTTAGGATTTGGTTCTTGATACCCATTGGAGTCTGTGTAAAATGACTCAATGCCAACATCTAATCCAATTTCATTCCCGGTTTTAGGTTGAACATCGGTGATGGTAATATTCAAACAGAATTGGGCGTAATAACCGTCAGCACGACGAATCAATCGCACCCGTTTGATGTCTTTAAGATTGTAGGTATGGATATCCCATTTCCCCAGTAATTTAAGTTTACCAATCCCGTTTTTATCGGTAAAGGTAACTTGCCTTTTAGTTGGGTGTAACTTCCATCCTGTTGTTTTATATTCAACGGAACGGCAGTCTTTTTGAAATTTTGGATATCCTTTTTTGCCAGAAACCTTTTTCTTGCAATTGTCGTAAAAACGACTAATGGCAGTCCATCCCCGCTCTGCTGCGGATTGGACTGCCATTGAATTTAGGTTATCAACAAAAGAGAATTCTTTCCTGAGAGTTGTGGAATATTTGTTTAAGGCAAACTTGTCGATTTTCAACTCTCTGGAATTATCCATCCAGTATCTAATCGCTTTATTACGGACAAACTGAGTTGTACGAATGGCTTTATCAATCGCTTTGTATTGCTCAATCTTGCCTTTAACTTTGTATTCTAAAACTATCATAGAAATCTCTTGCTTTCGACCTACCTTATACTAACATAGATTACTATAATATTCACTGGGGTTAAAACCCCTGAGTCGTTTTTCATCTCAGGTCTGTTGGCGTAGCCTGCCGTAAGGCATAGACGCGCTCGTTTTCAAACTCCCATCTTGGTCTTATAAAATCGGAGAGTCTACCTTCAAACTATGTTTTAACCGCCCGGTGTGATGAAGACCCCAAAAATAGCTGTTTTTTAACCTAAAATTATTAACTAACCTAATATATCTAGTTAAATAATTTTGAATTTCAAAACAATCGTGGGTTTACAATTCTTAATAAAAGCAAAATTAATGAGAATTATTTTTATTAAGGGGACGACTTGACAAGGTTTGGAGCAAATGTTAGCATTTTAGTAGATAGACTAAATTGTTATTCTTGTATCTTAGCTCCAAAAAATCAGCCCGAACAGCTATTCTATCGTTAAAAATTAATTCAAGCCTGCAAAAATCCCCTAAAATCAACTAACCTCGCGCACAACTTCAATTCCCCCCTTAGCGACCCCTCCTTGACAAAAAAGCAAAAATGTGATAACAAACTCGAAAGTTATCGGACTGACAGGGAAGGAGTTAGAAGTCAGAACTTGAATTTTCCCCTATCTTATCCCAACAGTCCAAACCCATCTAACTACCATTACCTTCTCGACCATAGGCTTGCCAAGCCAGATCAACTAAGGCATCAACTAACGCCACCGCCACAACTGCACTACCCTTGCGTCCGTCAATACGAACATGGGGAACCATCGAATCATTTAAACGGGACTTAGCGACATCAGCCCCGACAAAACCTGAAGGAGTCGCAATCACTAAAGCCGGTTTAATCTCATCCGCTTCAATTAAATCGACAATGGCAGAAAGGGCTGTTTGTTCTTGACCAATAACAAAAATCGCTTCAGGATAGCGCTTTGCTAAGGTTTCAATTCCCCAAGCCGAGCGGGTTTTTTCCCGTTGGGGTCGCGTTACCGCCTCCATCGAACAATAAACCGGATTAGCAAAGGTCGAAAGAATGCGGGGAGTAATCCCCACCTGTACCATGGGCACATCAACGACAATCGTTGTCCGAGCCGCTAAAGCCGCCGCCCCCCCTTGTAACGCTTGGTCAGAAAAACGAACTAAACTTTTATATTCAAAATCCGCCGTCGCATAAATCACCCGACGAACAATTTCGTATTCGGCTGGCGAAAATACATGATCGCCAATTTCGTCATCAATAATTCCTAAACTCTGGGCATCGGTAATATGCCATTCCATTGTGACTCGCCGATTGTTAGCTTCTTCAGTTCTGTGGCTAAGGAAAATTGACTTAGCACAACCAGATTACAACTTATTCAGTGTATCAGGTTGTTGGCGTTGTGACGAGAACAGAGTGTAGGAGTAAGGTCGTTGCCAGCGTCCGCGCACCTTGACAATCAACCGTCAACCGCCAACGGTCAACAGTCTTAAGCTTCTGGGGAGGAGGAGTGATTGAACACCGGAGTGAGATAAGCCACTAAGAAACCAATCAGGAAGCCAGAAATATTGCGAACAAGGGGAAGCCATTCCTGGGTACGAGAAACAACAGGGCCAATTCCAAAGGCAATGAATAAAATCCCCCACAAAGGAGAGAAAATTAACGCCCATTGCCATGCAATCAATTGTCCAGGTTTGCGGGGAATACTAGCAACACCACAAATGATTCCACCCAGAGCAGAGGTAATTAAGGTTAAAATCCACTGTTCTTGAGGCAGTCCGGGAACCACTCGACAGCCACCTTGAACTAAACAGCCTTGAATCGTATCAATGGATTGGAGTACCGATTGGTCTTCTCCATTTTCTCGAATAAAATATTGATTTCCGAAGCGCGTTTGTAATTCTACCCAAAATGTCCGAGACAGAAACGGGTAAACCTGACGACCGACACTAAAGTTAAGAATATTCCCACCCCGTTCATCGGCGACTAATAAAACGCTTTTATCATCCAGTCCCCAATAGTCTTTAACGGCGCGACCTGGGGTTTGGTCAAATTGAGTTAAGACTCTGAGTTTCCATCCCGTTTGGGTTTCAAACTCTTCTATATCTTTTGCTAATAGGTTTTCCTGAACGTCGGTCAGAATTCCGGCGAGGTCAATGACGGGGGTTTGAATTTTAGGAAGTAAATCAGGATTATTAAACGCATGAGCAACGGGTGCAAATGCCCAAGTCGAAAGCACTAGAGCAAATACAGCAAGAGAGAGAAGCAATCTGTGCAGCCAATTCTGTTGCATGGAAGTTCCTATCAATGTCTATAAATGTAAGCAATATGGGTTTTTTGTTAACCCGGAGATCATCCGACTCTCATATTTCTTTACAATTTTTAACTTTATCACAAAATCGGCAATCAGGATTACAGTTTCTGCGGTTGTCATACCGTTCAAAGCCCTACTCCTAGGAGATTGAAACAAAAAACAGTAGAGATATTGAGTTGAAACTTCCTATCTCTACTGGGGGGATGAGGGTTATTAGAATTTGTTCCAGTGATGCCGGGGCTGATCTTTAATATTAATCTCGTGGAGGTCTACCCGTATCTTGAATGATTTCCTGACCTTCCTCTCTAGCTTGGGGACACAGAGAAGGTAAAAGCTGTTGTTGGGATGTAGTATTCAGAATAGGACAGGGAGACTCTACAGAAAAACTCGACGGAATAAACTCCGAAGCTTTCGCTGGCGTAGAGGTTATCATTGATAACAGGGTTACGGTTAAAATTAGCAGACTTTTGTGTAACATCATTGACTCCTTCTGGGACGATTAAAGTGTTAATCCGCCTTGTAAACCCGTGAATTATTGAACTCAAATAAGGGTTTCAGTCAACTTAAAAGGTTTAAATTAGAGGGGGGGTATTGGCGGATTTAATTGCGATTAGATAGTGGATAGCGGATGGGTGTAATTAAGGGGAAATTTTCAAATTAATGAATAATAAAACTTTCCAAGGTGAACACTCTACTTTACAATTTCATTGGCGTTTATCAGGAATAGTTGCCATTTATGAGTAGGTTCTTATCATAGATTCATTTTATTTATATTTCAGTCAACTTTTCCCTCTGTATTTCCCTAGGATAGTTCGCTATTTTGGGGAATTCGAGTCTAGTTATTTTACTTTCTCTAGCGTTACTTAGGGTTGCTATATTACATTTATACTACTTAATAAAGTTCTGTAGGGGTAGTGTCGTTCAAAACCCAGGCGCAAAGAGGGCTTGGAAGGACACCACCCCTACGATAAAATATTACAACCTCGGCGGCGATTGCTATATATGATGTTTCAATCAAAAAATTGGCACATTTAAAGGAAAAATCTCTAATCTTTAATTAAAATTAATTCCCCCTAAAGGAACAGAAATCAAATCATCAAATTGAGTATCCCGAATTCGTTTTAATTCCCACATCCATTTCGTTTCAGCATCAATTTGTTGATAATATTTTTGAGCTAAATTTTGCTCTTTTCCCACATCTGTTTCTTGCCATAATTTTAATGCCATATCTCGCCTTTTTTGACAAATAACTGTTTCAATAGAAGCCACGGAACTGCGAATCACTAAGCGGGCGCGACGGATATCAATTTCTGTATGTTCATCTAAATAAAAGAGATGATAAAATTGTTTTGTTGGTTGATTTTCTTGTAAACAAACTTGTTGTAACTCCAGAATTAAATCAACGGGATCTAAATCTTTTTTAGCTATTTCTTCAATTTTAGTAATTTCTCGCCAGAGAAACCGATGATGGGCTAAACTAAATTGTAAATCTCTGGCTTCTAAGGCATCCTGAATGGTCAGTCGATATTCAGGACAATGTAAATAAATTCTCAGGAGTTTAACTTCTGCTTCTTCTAATAAACTGCGTTCAGAATTAAGAGTTAGTAAATCAGAAGCTACTTTTTGTTTTTCATGATCTGAATAAGGTTTATTAACTTGAGTTTGTAAATTTTTAGCGAATAAAGGAACTAATCGAGATTGTCCTTGACTGAGAAGTTCAGCACAGTATTGAATATAGTGAGTCCGTTGTATGCCGTTGTCAATTTTTCTTAATAATTCTACCATGACTTTTGAAACTTGTTGCGACTGGGCAACGGTTTCCAAGTTTTTTCCGATTAATAATCGTTGAATTTGCCACTCAATCCATGAGGGAGAATTTAAGACTAATTTTTGATAATCTTCGGCAGAATTATGGATTAAAAATTCATCAGGATCTTTCCCAGAGGGAATATTTAAAATCCGTAAATTAATATAGCCTTGATAAGCCAGATCTTCAATTTCTCCGATGGCACGTTCTGCGGCTTTATTTCCCGCAGCATCCGCATCAAAATTGAGAATAATTTGTTTAGATTCTGTATAACGAACTAACTGCCGAACTTGATTTAAACTTAAAGCAGTTCCTAAAGAAGCTACAACATTCTCAATTCCAGCCGTATGTAAAGCGATCGCATCAAAATATCCCTCAACAACAATCGCCAAATCCTGTTTACTAATCGCATTTTTCGCTTTATCTAAGGCAAATAACGTTTTACCTTTATCAAATAATTCAGTTTCGGGAGAATTTAAGTATTTGGGAAGTTCATCCCCTAAACTTCGACCTCCAAATCCAATCACTCGCCCTTGACTATCCTGAATGGGAATCATTAACCGATCTCTAAACCGATCATAATAGCCATTTCCAGTTTTTCGCGGTACAATTAACCCGGCTTGTTCCACTAATTCTGCGGGAAAATGTTTCTGTTCAACCAGATAATCATACAGGGTTTCCCATCCTTGGGGGGCGTATCCTAACTGAAAATATTGAATCGTATCTTCTTTAATCTGACGTTTTAATTTTAAATAATCTAAAGCTTGTAATCCTTCTGATTGTCTTAAAGCGTGTTGATAAAAACTTGTTGCGATCGCTAAAATCTCATATAATTGTTCTCGTAAAGAAATCTGTCTTTGTAATTCCTGACGTTTTTCAGGTTCTAAGGTTTTTACCGGAATTTGATAGCGTTTAGCTAACTCTAAAACCACATCACTAAAGGAACGTTTCTCTAAATCCATGATAAATTTTAGGGCATTTCCCGCCGCCCCACATCCAAAACAATAAAACATTTGTTTCGTGGGACTAACGGTAAAACTAGGGGTTTTTTCATCATGAAAGGGACACAACCCCACAAAATCTTTCCCCCGTCGTTTCAAGACCACTTTCTCGGATACGACATCATAAATATCAGCACGTTCTTTAACGTCCTCTATGGTATCGGGATGAATTCGGGGAGTCAGCATTGGGGATTAAACTAGAATTGTAAATCTTTATTTTGCCATAAAATGTCCTAAAAAATGTTATAATAACCTTAGATTGTATAACCACACATACATGAACCCATGCCAATTTTATCTTTAAGCAATGATCAAGTCATTGAATTAATTAAACAATTACCTCGAACTCAACAAGAGGAGTTAGTAATATTCTTACTAACTAAACCTTGGTATTCTTGGGAGCAATTAACTCATGATAGCACCGATAAAGCTCGGTTGGCAGCCACAAAACGGGGACGTAACTGGGATTTAATGACCGAAGATGAACGGGAAATATTTATTGATGAAATACTCCATGAGGATGAACTGTGATTCCGATAGTTGTTTTCGATACTAATATTTTAATTTCAGCCGTTCTTTCTCCTATAAGTAAACCTTTTCAATGCACGGCATTAGCCAAAAGAGGGCTAGTTAAATCTATTACTTGTCAAGATATTTTAGATGAATTTTATGAAAAATTAGTGGTTAAGTTTGAATATGAGTCTGAGCGTGCTGAAGCTCTTGTTCAAGAAGTTTTACAATACTCTACAATGATAGAAATTAGTAACCAATTGAAAATCATTGAGGCTGATCCTGATGACGATATGGTTTTAGAGTGCGCTGTTAATGGGAATGCTACCTACATTGTTACAGGTGACAAGCATCTTTTATCATTAAATGATTATCAAAATATAAAAATTATGAAAGCGACTGATTTTCTGGATTTAACAATTAAGTTTTTATAATATTCAACTGTTAATTAACTAAATTTTCGGCAATTATTGAATTTTCTGTAATCTCCGAATATTTTTGTGATTCTGAAGTGGCGGATGTTGTAGGGATTTTTAAACTAAAAACAACAACTAACTGATGATTTTCAATATGAATATTATTAACATTAACAACACTTTTTTCAGTCAGCAAACTATCAACGGGAATCTCAGGGGGTGTCTGTCGTTTATATCCGGCTTCTTCTAACCATTCCGTTACTTCTCGCCAACTTTCAATCCGAGCATCTAACTTATCTACCAAACTTTTCACATATCGATATAACGTCACACAGAGGTCAGTTTTCACACCTTTAACGTTCTTTCCCAGTTGTTCGGCAATTTCCGCCGGACTAAACCCAGACAACAACCCCCGCAAATGCAGCTTTTCCATCGGTGTCAGGCGTTTTCCCTTAGCAGAGGCGAGGTCAGTATAAAGCGTGTCCAAGTCCCAATGGAGTGCAGCCTGGTTGAACTGTTGATCAAGGGAAGTCATGATGTCGCGTCCTCAATATCCTGTTTTTATCCTAACATAACTCCTGTTTAAATGCAGGGAGCAAACAGGATTAATCATTTTATACTAAGTAAAGCTCAAGCCTAGCTTATCTCTAACTCGCTACGACTCACTAAAGCCTATTGATCTGGATTAGCGTTGTTTCATCATCTCCCGATGACAACAAAACCCAGGTTAAAAAATTTTTTGAGGAATTTGCGTAAAGTTTGCAAGTCAAGCCAATAGATATTTAAGTCAAATCTAATTATTCACCAGCGTCGGGAGGTTAAAACCCAGTATGGCACAGGAAGCAGGGGACAAATATGTCAAGTATGCTGTTGATTTAGTCATGTGCATTGATGGTACAGGTTCAATGGGTCACTTGATTGATGAAGTCAAGTCTACAGCCCTCAACTTCTATCCCAAGCTCGAAGCGAAGATGGAGACTAAACAGAAAAAAATTGATCAACTTAGGGCTAAAGTCATTGTATTTCGGGATTACTGGGCTGATGCACCTGATCAAGCAATGGTAGAGTCTAAGTTCTTTAATCTTCGTACAGAAAATTCTGAATTTGCTGGTTTTGTTTCTAAAATCCAAGCACAAGGAGGTGGGGACGAACCCGAAAATGGCTTAGAAGGTTTGGATTTAGCGTTAAGATCCAAATGGGAAAAAGCCCAAGATTTTGCTAAACAACGCTATGTCGTTATTGTTTATACTGATGCGAGCGCCCATAGTTTAGAAAAAAGCCCTAAACCTGCCCATTATCCTAAAGAAATTTCTTCATCTTTAGATGATCTCACCGATTATTGGTCTGAAATGTCAAGCCCTGCTAAACGATTACTATTGTTTACTCCTGATGCTTCTCCTTGGACAATGATTGCTAGTAGTTGGGATAACACGATACATTTTGCATCTAAAGCAGGTAAAGGATTAGAAGAATTTGAAATGGATGAAATTTTAGATGTTATTGCTAATAGCGTTTAAATGGTCTTGAAAAATCAAGAAAATCTTCAGAGTCAAAATATGAGGATTTTCTTGATTTAATCGAATTTCTAATTGCTCTAATTTAGATCGATAAACTTCTATTGCGCTTGACTAAGCTATGAACTCGTTTTGCATAACTGTCAATATAGAAATTGCCACTGGCAAAGGTGAGGATGCTCATCTATTTAGTGCTGATGATTATCCTGATGTTATAGTCATCGGAGTTTTTGATGGCTTAGGAGGGCGTTCAGCAGGTTATGATGGGCAAACTGGCGGAAAAATTGCTTCCCAAAAAGCTTCAGAAACAGTCGGAGCTTTTTTAGATCAATGGTATGGACAACTAAATGCTGAAATCGTTAAAGCACTCAAAGAGAAAGTTTATAACACTTTAAAAGAAGCAGCTGATGCCCATATTAAGCCCTCTCGTCTTGGAGGATCTTTAGCAGGTAAACGCTTGTGTACAACGATGGCACTGGCGAGTATTCCAAAATCAATTGAAGGGTCAACAAAATATCACGTTAGTTTAGCTTGGATTGGAGATTCACGGTTATACTTCTTAAGTCCAGAAGCCGGTTTACAGCAACTAACTCACGATGATTTAGAAGTAAAAAAAGATGCGTTTGAAATGATTCGAGAAGATCCGCCTATGTCTCAATATTTAAGTGCAGATATGAAGGACGACTGGCAGATTCATTTTAAATTACAAGAATTGGATAAACCCGGATGTATTCTGGCTTGTACTGACGGATGCTTTCAATATTTACCTGCACCTTGGGAGTTTGAAAAGTTATTGTTAAATACCTTAAATCAATCGGAGAATGTTAAACAATGGGAAGATTCATTAAATCAACAATATCAAGACATTAAACAGGATGATGTATCTCTTATTCTTTACCCCATCGGCTATGAAGATTTTGAAAATTTGAAGCAATCCTACAAAGACCGTCAGGCTTATTTACAAGATAATTTTGATTGTAAAAATACAAATATTGGGGCATTAAATCCATTATGGGAAAAATACCGAGAAACTTATGAACAATATTTATATTCAGTTGAAAAACTGGAACTAGCTCAATCTAGTGTAGAAATTAATAGAGATTCTGTTCCAACTCAAGAAATAATTTCTGAACCTTCTTACGAGAATGATTCTACTATAGATCATGGAGGACAAGAACTTATAGAAGATCATAACAAATATGAATCTGATCAAGTTGAATATAATTTGATTAAATCTTATTTAATACTCGCTCAAATCTATTTGGAAAACAATGATTTTCAAGAAGCTATTAAAAAGTTCTTAGAAAATTTATACCCACTGCTGAAACCTGAAAATTTGAATTCTCTAGGTCAAGAAAATATCCAGAAAATTCAAGATTTAGAATTGCTATTAGAACAATGTTTACAGAGTGGATCAAACAAAGAATATTTGGATTCTGATCTAAGAACAAGTTTTAAATTTTTTATCGCATGGATTAATTACCTATGTAATAACTTAGACAAAGCTAGGGATTATTGCAAGGAAGCAAGTCAATATTATCAACTTCGAGTGAGTCCTACAGCAAATGACAATGAAAAATACAAGAAAACATTAGAATTACTTCAAAAAATTGACAATTTAACGCAAATTTCAGAAGGAGAAAACTAAATTATGTCTTACAAAACAGGCGATGTTATTGGTAAATATACCGTCAGTCGTGATTTTGACAGTGCTAATGGTGGTCAGTGTCAATGGGGATTTGCAAAAGCGGGAGCAGAGGAGGTTTTTATTAAAAAGTTTTTAAGCCCTGTTTATCCTGGTACATCTGCACCAGGAAGTGAGAAAGGGAAACAAAAAAAACGAGATCAATGTGAAGCTTTTGAAAGAAAACAATTAGCGATGATGAAAGCTCTTTCGGCTTGTGGTGATGGCGGGTTAGTTGTCAGAACAATAGACTTTTTTAAACATGGTAATGAACATGGAAGCCATTACTTTAAAGTTTCTCAAAAAGTCGATACTAGCTCTTTATCTAATAAAGTTCATGAGTTAGAAATGAAAAATCGGCTGTTTGTGATGTTAACAGCAGCAGGAGCTTTAAAGATTCTTCATGGGAGTAAAATTATTCACCTTGATCTAAAACCCGATAATATTCTGATTCAGGAATGGGAAAATCGTTTAATCGCTAAGATTATTGATTTTGATAATAGTATATTAGAAGGAGAACCCACAACACCCGAATTTTTAGTGGGAGATCAAGTCTACTATTCACCAGAGTTTGCTGAATATATTAATACAGAAGGTAAAACTTCAGCACCCAATCAAAAATCTGATATTTTTTCCCTGGGTTTAATCTTTTGTCAATACTGGACTGGTTCACTCCCAACTTTTCCCAAGCGTTATCAATACGCTTATCAAACAGTTTCTAGTGGTCAAGAATTAACACTTCCTGAGTGTTTAACCCATGAAATTCCTCCACAAAGCCGTATCAATATTAGCAAAGGTTTGACGCGGAGTACCCCAAGTAAAATCTATTCTAATCCCACAGATCATAAAATCAAACTATTAATTGAAAAAATGTTGGTTTTAAAGCCAGAAAATCGCCTATCTATTGTAGAAGTTCATAAGATTTTACGACATCTTTATCATCATGATACCTTCCCAACAGATAGTACAGAAAGAAAAACGGATGGAACTCGAATTAAAACAAATTTAAGAAAAAATTGATTTTCAAATTCTTATGCCTCTTTATAAATGCCAGACTTGTACTCATGAGTTTAGAGTTGATGTATTACCTTTAGAATGTGATATTTGTGGAGGTAAAAATTTAATTGCTTTAGAAAAAAGTTCAAAATCTGTAAAAAAAACAATAATCTCTGATGCCAAAAAGAAGCAAAATAATTTTAGTAGATCTACAGCTATTCTTTTAGGAATGGCTTCTAGTTTGGTCTTCTTCATGGGTCTTAAGCTGGGTTTAGATAATAATAGACTTAACCTTAAGATTCAAAACCTTCAGCGAGAAAGAGATGAGTTACAAGCACAACTTGACCAATTACGTCAAACAACAATTGTTCGTTTTTGTAATCAAACTCGTGGCGAAACAATTAATCTTGCAGTCGGTTACTGGGATGGAAATAATGGAACAAAACTGCGAACAAAAGGATGGTTGACTATTTATCCGAGTAGATGTGAAGAGGTTGATCTAGGAAGAAGCTATACAGGTAATGTTTATATGTACGGACAAAGCGGAACTAGATTTTGGAATTCAAATTTGCCTGATTTATCTTTTTGTGTTCATAGCTTAAGAGAATTTGATTTTATCAATGCTAATCAAATGCCTTGTAACGAAATAGGCGAGAGAAAAGTTCAGATGAAAGTTTTTGCAGTAACTCCAGGTATAACGCTATGGAATTTAGAAGAATAATTTAACTAAAAGTTATTGTTTTAAAATTGCGATCGCGCTCACCCTAACTTACCCGAATCAGTAGAAAATGTTATAATAATCAAGATGGTAGGTACGCCATCGCATTCTTTAAACATCCCTATTTTCAATACTCCAATCTTCAAACTTCAACCCAGGAACTCGTTCAAAATCTTGTCGATTGCGTGTTACTAAAATTCCATTGTTTGCCATGACAAGAGCAGCAATGCGTAAATCTTGCGTACCAATCCGAATTTTTTGACGCAATAACTCAAAATAACAATGATAAGATTCTTGATCAAAATTTATCACATTAATAGTTTGATAATACTTTAAATTTTCTTCTAATCTTGCGTAAGCAAACAGAAGCTCATCAGCAGATTTTGCTTTTTTAATTTGGTTTAAACGTCCATAAAACTGTTCTTCTACTGTAACAATAGTAACTGCAATTTCTTCAGGATTAACTGTAATCACTCGTTGTGTTACAACAGGATGTTGTCGTTGAAATAAGGAAATATGATCAGTATCTAATATCCAAAAACTCACTTTTTCTACTCCTCTCCATCAAGTTGACGATAATATTCTTCGGTTTCAGCATCTCTTTCACGACGATAATCTTCAATATCTTTGAGCATCTCGTCAAAGTAGGGATCGTCTTTAAACATTCCTGCAAATTTCATCCAAGGATGTTCCGGTTTGGGTAGAGGAATTTCTAATTGCACAATTTCGCCTTGCTTCAAAATAGCATTAACTTGTTCTAATAATTGTTCTAGTGCTGCTTCTCGACTTGCACCTTTAGCCTTACAATCTAAACCCAATACTGTTACTATATATTCTTCATTCTGTTGTTGAATTAACACAGGATAAGTCAATTTGGCAATAGATAGAGATGACGATTGAATTAAGTTAGCGGTCATAGAACTATCCTTTTATAATCTAATTCAGTCTTATTATATACTATTTGAAGTTATAAAAAAGCTTTGAGTTACGCGAGTAACTGGGCTTTTAGGTCAGAAATTAGTGTTGAGATTGCATTCTTTAGGTCAGGATGTCACCGTTTTAGATCGTAACTTAATAATGCGCGATCGCTTACAACAATAATATCAACACATTCCTTAACATCTTCGATCATTTCTGGATGAATTCGGGGAGTCAACATTGGGAATTGAACTGAAATTGCTAGTCTTTATTTTGACATAAAATCCCCTAATCTGATCCTTTTCTCCTGCTTCGTGTCTTTGTACCTTTGTGGTTTATTAATCCCTTAACCCTCACGGAATAATAGGTATCCCCTTCGATAAAGAATCATTCTCCCAACTTCTAAAGGGATGAATTTCGGTTTCTTCATCAAGAACCGCCACAACTCGATCATAAATTTCCTGGGCGTGTTCAGGAGAATTGCCAATACAAGTTAACCCTAATTTTCCATAACGAGATAAACATCCCATTAAGTGAAAAACTGTTCCTGTTTCCGTACTATTATCAAAATGTAATTCATGATTAACGATAATATCCATTAAATCATTGGGTAATAAGCCTTGATAGCGTTCACTTTGTAAATTATCAGACGCAATATAAAATTTAGGACGAGATTGTTGACTATAAAATAGCCCGGTCTGTAAATCATAACGTCCATTGGTTAATAACTTTAATGTCATAAACGGATGGGTTGTGCCGCCTCGACGTAAGTTGATTTCTATTGCTTGTAAATCCCAGTGAGAACTATTAGGTTGATTCACCGCGATAAAATCCACACTAAAGCGTTCTAAAGCCCCTTTCTCTGCTAAATTTTGACCAATTTTTTCCCCCATTTCTTGTAATTGTAATCGATAAGCTTTTTGGGCGGGAAATCGGCATCCTTGAAAGACTTGACCATCAGGGCCACTTAAAATTTGATCATGGGTAGAAAGAACTTCAACCTTTCCATTGGGAAAAATTTCACACTGAACACTGGGAGATTCTTTAATTTCTCCTTCAATAAAGGCTTCTACAATTACCCCTAATTCAGAAATGCGATCGCTAAAAGTTTCCCAAGTTTCATCAGGGGCTTGAAACCTTAAATGATGCCAAGAATTTTTTAAAGTTTTTGCTCTTTCATGAGCAGTTAAATCTTGGAAAGGTCTTAAATCAAATAAAGCATTTCCTTCCCCTGAAAATCCCTGATTCAGTTTAATCACCATCCGTTTTAAAGTGGGTTGACGAGCCCATAATTCTAGGGCAACTTCTGTTAAATCTTCGGAATTCCAAACTAAAGGGCTGCCATCGGGATGAGGAATGCCCACTTCAGTAAAGATTTGCCGACTTCCACTTTTAGTTCCCCAATAATTTAAGTCAGGATCAACTCCAAATAAGGGGATATCTAATTGTACCGATAATTCTCGTTCTAAAGGTGTGGAATTAAAACAAACCATATAAGATTTATTCGGTCTTAAAACTTGATGAATTCGAGAAATTAAACGGGGACGTTCTAAAATTTTTTGGGTTAAGGGTTTAGGAGAGGTATCATAGGTTGAAAACAACAGTAAACGATCCCGAACATGGCTAAGGGGAATTCCGGGCATTAAATGTAAATAATAATCAATCACCGTCGGATGAACCGGTTGAGAAGACACATAAATCAACCGCATTTGAGGGTTGCGTAATCGAATTAAAGAAAAGAGTAATCGCTCCTCATATTGATGGGCACCTTGAACTTTTTCTAATTGATGGCTATCTAAACTCAGAGAGGGAATCACGACGACATCTTGATCTTTTAATTCCTGATAGCTTAAACTGTGAAACCGTTGGCGAAGTTGAGTTTGTAATTCTCGAAACCGTTGAACAGTGTTTGTATTGGAGTGAGGTAATCCATTCATAACCCTAGCCTGTTGAACCCGATATTACCATCTTAGTTTAGGGGATCAACGAGATAGAGGTTTTGAGAAAAATTGCAAAATTTTGTTACTTGAGTTCCCAGAGTTGGGTTTGTTGAGCAACCTTTTCTAGCTGATAGTTAGAAGTTTCAATCCTTTGGCGTAATTCTTGAGAGGGGTTGAGAACCAAAATTTTTGGCCCTACTGGGAGTAATAATAGATTCGGTTGAGAATTGACCATAAATAGTTTGATGTTGGGATTCAATTCGTAACTCAGCGAAATAATATTTCCTAAATTTGTATAATCAATTCCTTGATCCACGATGAGAGTAGCTGAGGGATTTTGATTCAAATAACGAGCCATTTGGGGAATTTCATGACTGGGAACTTGATGCCACCAGCTTTGAGAGTTGGCACTGAGCGTCATGGAAATAATACTCAAGGTAAACATTATTGCTAACAGTCCCCGCCAAAAAATCTCTCCATCAATTAAAGAAATTTTATTACTCTGAATGTGTGTAGAAAATAGATAAGCAACAGCTAATTGAACCGCAGGAAAACAAGGAATTAAAAATCGAGCTACTGCGGAACGTCCTCCCCCTAGCAGTACATCAGGTAAGGCTAAGATTAAAAAGGGAACGAAAATTGATGTCCAAATAAATAGGCGAGTTTGTCGATTTGTTTGCTGGCTAATTTGAAATAAGGCTACCAAAATTAACAGAAGAAATGGCAGTCTGAGTAAATACATCTGAATACTGTTGAAGTCAAAATTGATATCAACAAATAGACAGGTAAAACTCAAAATCCAAAACTTGAGTAAATTGAGTAAGCTCATGGAAGAACTTGACCAATTCGTAACATCTACAGCTTGTTGTAAATTATTGATTAAAATGATTAACCAAGGGCTATAAGCCAGGATAGCGATCGCAATTGCTGCTAAAAATTCTAACAACAAAGTAGAGAAAGGAAGTTTTTTCCTTCGGGAAAATGACGAGGAAGGTTCAAGACTCAATAATAGAATATAAGCGCCATGACCAATAATTGTTAACCCGAATAAAACATGGGTATAGAGTCCTAAAATACAAGCTAAACTATAGCCACCCCAAAATAAAGGATGTCGCCAACGGACAGCTTTGAGTAAGCAATAACTACTCACAATTACCATCAAAGTCAGTAAACTATATTGTCGGGCGGTTTGAGCAAATAAAATATCAAAGGGAGATAAAGCGAGAAAGGCTGTGGCGAGTAAAGCGGTTTGGGAAGATTGAAAGAGTTCCCAAGCCAATAAATACATAAACGGTAAGGATATTAAACTAATAAAAGCAGGTAAAAGACGAGAAGCCAGAATAGAATTACCCCCTACAAACATCCATCCTCGTGCCAATAAAAAGTAAAAGGGAGAATGTTGAGGATCTTCTGTGGCTAAAGAATTGAGGGTATCTAGGGGGGTACTCCCCGGTTTAAGTTGTTGATATTTCAGCAGATCAACGGGGGAAACCATGCGATTTTGATAGAATTCCTGGGTGAATTCTTCACGTGTATATCCCGCCGCCCGCAGGGTGGTATAAACCTCATCATGCCAATAAATTTTTCCATCTAATGCTACAAAGCGAAAGCTGACACCAACAACAATGGCAATAATTAAAAATAACGGCAGAATCTGAAGGCGAATTTTCTTAAAAATTTTTCTGGGATGGAACATAACATAGCTTTTGATTAAAAAAAGCAGGGAATTTCCCTGCCTAAATTTGGCTCAAATTCTAAACAATTTTAAGCAAAGGATAAGTTAGGGACTTCGGAATCTAGTTCTAACTCATCCAGTCTTAAGACTTAATCTTAGTACAGAGAAGTAGAAGGTTTGTGAACAATGAAGCTTAACACTTGGCACTGTTTCACGTTGTCAAAACCCATGACGCGAATAAAAGATTTGGAATATTCTTGGCGGCAAGCTTGAACTTCACCTAAGACTTCTTGGGCGGTAGAAGCATTGAACAAAGGTAGTTTCCACAGTGTCCAATAGTGTTGGGTGGGTTCAGAAGAGTCGCTAAATTCCACACCGGGGATATATCCTTGATCCAGAATATATTGGACTTGCTTGACGATTTGAGCATCGGTCAAGGGGGGCAGATAGGATAAAGTTTCAAAACGACGTTCTTTGGGTAATGTCCGCATTGTTGTTTCTGAAGTTCAGTCCACTAAAGGTTTACAGGCAATGGCAATCAAGCCTTAACTCACCGAAGCATCGGGGTTTGGTTCTGAGTCGGTTTGCAATTGAGTCTCTGGGTTAGGTTCAACACTACTCAGTTGCGTAATTCGTTCTAAATACTGACGCCGAAAATCCATATTGGCTTTTTGAATATTGTCACGAACCATTTCCGGTAAATAATCAGCGACTTCCTGCACCAGATGGTCTCGCACCGTCATAATGCGAAAAGCCATTTCCTGATTTTCTTGAAGCATTTCCTGTAGATAAGCTTCTCCGTCCTGAATTTTACCCGTTGAGGAAAATCCACTCAGCCAAATTGCTTGTCCAGGGTTCGTTTCCCGTAATTGATTCGTAATAATCCTAACAGCCTGATAGGTCAGGTAGCTTGCCAGCACCTTTGATGTTTCTTTCGCAACTTGTTTGATATCCATAGGCTGACCTAACCCTCTTGATTGTGGATTTAGATTTTAGATTTTGGATTGAGTTGTAACCACAACTGACTTGATTTGTCAAGTCTGACCCAAAATCCAAAATCCTGAATCTCCAATCAATTAGACGGTATCCATCGACTCGAATTCAAACTTGATTTCTTTCCAGAGTTCGCAAGCAACAGCCAGTTCAGGAGACCATTTGCAAGCTTCACGGATGACGTCGCCGCCTTCACGGAACAGGTTACGGCCTTCGTTACGCGCTTGGATACAAGCTTCCAGAGCCACACGGTTCGCGGTTGCACCGGGAGCATTACCCCAAGGGTGTCCGAGGGTTCCACCACCGAACTGTAAGCAAGAGTCATCGCCGAAGATTTCCACCAGGGCGGGCATATGCCAAACGTGAATCCCACCGGACGCAACGGGCATAACACCAGGCATAGAAGCCCAATCTTGGGTAAAGTAGATCCCACGAGCGCGATCAAGTTCCACGTGGTCTTCGCGCATCAAGTCAACGAAGCCCATGGTGATGCCTTTTTCGCCTTCGAGTTTACCGACGACGGTACCGGAGTGCAGGTGGTCTCCACCAGACATCCGTAAGCATTTGGCTAACACGCGGAAGTGAATCCCGTGATTTTTCTGACGGTCAATAACCGCGTGCATGGCGCGGTGGATGTGGAGCAGCAGCCCATTGCTACGGCACCATTTAGCTAAACTGGTGTTAGCGGTGAAACCACCCGTCAGGAAGTCGTGCATGATGATGGGGGTTTTGATTTCTTTGGCGAATTCAGCCCGTTCCATCATTTCTTCAGAGGTGGGGGCGGTCACGTTTAAGTAGTGGCCTTTGATTTCCCCGGTTTCAGCCTGAGCTTTTTCGATGGCTTCTTGAACGAACAGGAAGCGATCGCGCCAACGCATGAAGGGCTGAGAGTTGATGTTTTCGTCGTCTTTGGTGAAGTCTAAACCACCGCGTAAGCACTCATAAACGGCGCGGCCATAGTTTTTGGCAGACAGACCGAGTTTGGGCTTAATGGTACAGCCGAGCAGAGGACGACCGTATTTGTTTAATTTATCGCGCTCAACGGTAATCCCGTGAGGAGGCCCTTGGAAGGTTTTCAGGTAAGCAATGGGAATCCGTAAGTCTTCTAAACGCAGGGCGCGCAGAGCTTTGAAGCCGAAAACGTTACCAACTAAAGAGGTCAGTAAGTTGGTGACAGACCCTTCTTCAAACAGATCCAGAGGATAGGCGATGTAGCAAATATATTGGTTATCTTCACCAGGAACGGGCTCGACTTCATAGCAACGACCTTTGTAACGATCAAGGTCGGTCAGTAAGTCTGTCCATACCGTTGTCCAGGTTCCGGTAGAGGATTCGGCAGCTACCGCAGCACCCGCTTCTTCGGGGGGAACTCCAGGTTGAGGCGTGACCCGAAAGGCAGCCAGAACATCTGTATCTTTTGGTGTATAGTCGGGCGTGTAATAGGTCAGTTTATAGTCCTGTACACCAGCTTTATAGCCAGATTTGGACTTGCTTTGTGTTTGAGAGTAAGACATATCTCCCTTAAATCTCCCTTCGTGAGGAATCGCTTATTTTATGCGCTGATTGGCAATTGATTAAAATAGTATCAAGAAATGAGTCATTGCAACCTTGAATCTTTTTAATATTTTCATAACATTTGTTTATATTTCTTCGGATATTGCCATATTCTCTTCAGATTCCAGTAAATTTTTTAGTCTCTTTACCACTAAGATGACACTTTTTATATTAAGTGTTATTAAATTAATTCTGTCAACTCGAATAAGTTATTTTACTTAAACTTTTCCGGCGTTGAGACTGCATATTTGAAGCCTTCTGTCAAGCCCAACATCATGATCCCCGATGGAGAGCCTAAATATTTCCCCCAGGGAGAACATCTAAGAAGTATTTCCCGGTTTACCCTAGGATTTCAACGATAGTCTTCCCAGTTTGGCGATTTCCCCTGACATCTTTTTTCTCCCTCCAAATTCAGATCCGTCCCTAACGCCTAGTTTCAGCTTTCTTGAGTCTGAGTCCGTTAGTCCCATGCTAGATTAATAGCATATCATCTATAGTAAATTAACTAACAATTGATTTTAATCAATTCACCCAAAACTGGGTTTTGCGTAGAACTCTTCGTTAAGATTGTTGTTATAGCTGTTGACCGTTGACGGTTGCCCATTACCTATTCCCTCTTACCCACTGATAACTGATCACTGATCACTGATAACTGATTCATTGTGAAGTCACCCACTATCCACTGTATTAATCCCCACTGTTCCCATCCCTCCCACCAACCTTGGGGGAACAAATTTTGTCAGAGTTGTGGAGCTCCCCTACAACTGAACCAACGTTATATTCCCCTCCATCATTTAGGAAGTGGCGGGTTTTCCCGACTTTATACCGTTTGGGATCTCAAAACCCAAACCGAAAAAGTCCTCAAAGTTCTGATTGAACCTTCTCCCAAAGCCTTAGAACTGTTTGAACAGGAGGCGGCGGTTTTAGCTCAGTTACGCCATTCTGGAGTTCCCAGAGTTGAAGGAGATGGCTATTTTTATTTAAAAAAACGCAATGGGAACGATGGCCATCTCCCCTGTTTAGTCATGGAAAAAATTCATGGCCCGACGTTACAGGAAATTTTGAACCAATACCCCCAAGGTTGTCCCGAAGACTGGGTGCTCAGTTGGTTATCCCAAGCTTTGGAAATTTTACGCGAGTTACATAGCTATCAAATTATTCATCGAGACATTAAACCCTCGAACTTGATGTTACGCATGACTCCCCATCAACCCTTGAGTACCACTCAAGTTTGGCAAACCCAACTGGTGATGATTGACTTTGGCGGCGCTAAACAAATTGGAAATCGGGTACATGGCGATCGCGAAAATACCCCCCGCAGTACCACCCGCCTCGTGTCCGCCGGATACAGTCCCCCAGAACAGGTGATGGGGGCAATGGTGGGGCCAGCAACGGATTTTTATGCCTTGGGACGCACTTGTATTCATTTATTAACGGGTCAATTTCCAGGGGAATTAGAAGATGGGTTAACAACGGAATTACATTGGCGACAAAAAGTTCAAGTCAGTTCTGGGTTTGCTAATTTATTAGATCGCATGGTTCAACTCGATCCCCGTCAACGTCCCCAAAGTGCGACGGAAATTCAAACAGATATCTTTAGAATTGTTCGACAGAAAAAACGTCCTCGACGGATGATGTCGTCTCATCAACAATTACTAGACCGCATCAAAACCACATTAATTCAATGGGATCGCGGATTAATTCAACTGGTTTTAGGACTGGGAAAATTAACCCTCCATTGTGTTCGGGGAGTCGTAGAAACGAGTTGGGAAATGGCATTAGCCGTGATTGGATCTATGATTGGAACTGTCATTGGATCAATGTTTGTTTATTTTTCGGGGTTGGGAGAAATAATCACTGTTTTTTTAGCCCAAGAATTACCTCAACTTTTGCCCAATGTCCCCCTAACTTTAGGCGCGGAAATATTAGTTTGGGGATTAGCGGGATTAGGAACTGGAATTGGTTTAACAGATGCAGGAGGATTTGATCAACGTCGCCGTTATCCGTTAGCCGGAATTATGGGACTATTAGGGTATATTGTGGGGGGAGCCAGTGGAGAATTAATTAATCGTTTAGGAAATATAGGACTTCACGGAAGGGAATTAGAACTTTTAAATCAACTTCCTTTAGGAATAGCGGCGATATTAGTAACATTAGGTTTAGGATTACGCAGTGATCAACTGTTTCAAGGAATTTGTGTTTTATTAACCGTCATAACTTTATTTTTAGGTTTCAATCAATTTGATCTTCTTCCTCAAGAGCTATTAAAGTTTCCCACTGGAATGCAACAGCCTGATTTACCTCAATTTTGGCAAAGTTTAGGTTTTATGGCGTTACTCAGTGGTACAACTGCCTTTTCTCTGGGAATCACTCACTATTTCATCCTTCCCATATTTCGTTGGTTAAATCGCTAATTCCCCGTTTTCCCTCAAAAACAACTGTCGCACAGTCATTTTTTTTGTTAAAATAATATCATAGAATTATTTAGAATAATTTTTGAATATGTTATTTGAAACTTTAGGCACTTTAGGCACGGCAATAGCACCTTGGTTAGGGGAATGGGGAGCAGTAAAAATCGCAAGTGGTATTCTGAAGAATATTTGCAGTCAATTAAATCCCCAGGAGATTGAAAAAGCCTTAAAAGTGGCGATTACTGTAGCAGATCAACACTGTGATCAGTTATTTGGTCAGAGTGATAAGCGGTTTAAACGTAAATTTTTAGATCAATATTTTCAGAGAAGAGAAGTTTTAGAAGAATTGCAAAAACCTCTAGTTAATCAGGGGATTAATCTGGATTTACTGGTTTTTGCTTTTAAAGAAACGGTTAACAATAATAATCCCGATAGAAATAATCGAATTAATCGAGAATTTATTCAGCCTTGGTTAGAACTATTTAAAACAGAATATTTTAAACAAATTGGTAATTTAACCTTTCAGTATGCTAAGGCTGTTTATCTTAAACAATTAGCAAACTGGTATGATGATGTTAAGTTTGTGGGGATTGATGTTAGAGGACAGGAAGACGATAAATCCGAAAAGCTAGCTAAAATTTTTGTGATGCAAGATGTCAAAGAAGAGAAAAAAGAACGTTATGGGAGTTTGAGGGAAGCTGATTTTTTAGAATTAGGCGATCGCGGAAACCGTCAAGGGGAATTATCCCGACAACAACGGCAATGGACAGATTTAGAAAGTTATGCAGGGAACCCTTTTTCAGCTAAGGATTTATTAACGAAAAATCAAGCGAAGAAAGTTGTCATTTTGGGTGCGCCCGGTTCAGGAAAAACCACTTTATTAAGCTATTTTTCCGTTATTATCGCTCAAAATCAATCGGAATTATTAGGCTTAAATTCCGAATTTGATTGGCTACCGATTTTGATATAGTGATGATGAGGTGCGTGTGAATGCAGCATCGGCATTAGGCAACTTAGGGAATGCTTCGGAAACAGTGATTGAGGCTTTGCTTAAGGCTTTGTCCGATAGCAATCATTTGGTGCGTGTGAATGCAGCAGAGGCATTAGGCAGCTTAGGGAATGCTTCGGAAACAGTAATTGAGGCTTTGCTTCAAGCTTTTTCCGATAGCAATCATTTGGTGCGTGTGAATGCAGCATTGGTATTAGGCAAGTTAGGGAATGTTTCGGAAACAGTAATTGAGGCTTTGCTTCAAGCTTTTTCCGATAGCAATCATTTGGTGCGTTGGAATGCAGCATTGGCATTAAGCCGGTTAGAGAATGCTTCAGAAACAGTAATTGAGGCTTTGCTTCAAGCTTTTTCCGGTAGTAATGATGGGGTGCGTCGGAATGCAGTAATAACATTAGGCAAGTTAGGGAATGCTTCAGAAACAGTAATTGAGGCTTTGCTTCAAGCTTTTTCCGGTAGTAATGATGGGGTGCGTCGGAATGCAGTATTGGCATTAGCTAACTTAAGCCATGCTTCAGAAACAGTAATTGAGGCTTTGCTTAACGCTTTATTCGATAGTGATGATGGGGTGCGTCGGAATGCAGTAATAGCATTAGGCAAGTTAGGAAATGCTTCAGAAACAGTAATAGAGGCTTTGCTTAACGCTTTGTCGGATAGTGATAATTCGGTGCGTAATAGTGCAGTAACGGCATTAGGCAAGTTAGGAAATACTTCAGAAACAGTAATTGAGGCTTTATTTAATGCTTTGTCCGATAGCGAGGGTTTTGTGCGTGTAGAGGTAGCACAGGCATTAGGCAAGTTAGGAAATGCTTCAGAAACAGTAATTGCAGCTTTGCTTGAAGCTTTGTCCGATAGTGAGGGTAGTGTGCGTGGGAATGCAGCAGAGGCATTAGGCAAGTTAGGTAAGCAATCCGATCAAGTTAAGCCGTTGGTGGTAGAGTGGATTCAACAACATGAAGATTCTGAATTTGTTGGGTGGGGTATTGATGCGTTGTGGGATTTGGTGAATGGTTAATTGTGTATTAGAGTTATTGCAGAATTTTATGGAACTTCTCGGCTATTTCATCAAGTAGGGATCGAGTTCTGAATATTGAGAGAACACACTATCAATACTGGCTAAATTTGCTTGATAAACTAACGCTGTAGCTATAATAATTCGATCAAAAGGATCTTTATGAATCGGTGACAAATTGACGGCGCTAGAGGCAATTTCAGGGGTTAAGGGAAATAACATGATGTCTGATGGGGTCAAAGCTTCTTCACACCATTCTTTTGCAGGACACGATAATTGCAGTCTGCCTCGTTTTTCAGCCAGTGCGATTTCAAAACAAGATACAGGAGAAACCCCCACCTGATTAGCAGTTTCTATTTTGTCTCGCCATTGGTCAGGAAAGCGATCAAATTCCCGATTAATCCACCACAACCAAATATGAGTATCGAGAACAATTATTTCAGACATTCCCAATCTTCTTCATCGATAATAGGGCTAATAATATCTCCTAAAATTTTAGCTTTACCAGCTATCAAAGCAGAAGGAATCCGACGCTTTAGGGGGATTTTTGTTTCTTCTAACACGGTTACAATAATACGCGCTGAAGTAACTTGAGGTTGTTCTGATAACCATTTCACCTGACCGTTTTCATAAATTGCTTCATAACTTTTTAACATGATCATCTCCTTTGGTTTTGATAGGGAACAGGGAACAGGGAACAGGGAACAGAAGGAAAAAGCCTAAAAAGTAAGAAGAGTTTAAGCAATTAACACTATCCTAAGAAGTATTATATATCCTAGAACCCTGCTCAATTCACCTTAATTAACGATGCCAGATGGTTTTGTTTCCGGGTTGATCAATTAAGGTAATCCCTAACCCTTTTAATTCATCTCGAATGCGATCGCTTTCGGCAAAATTCTTAGCTTTTTTCGCCTCTAACCGTTGCTGAACTAACGCTTCAATCTCACTATCACTCAATCCTAACTCCTGACTTTCCTCTGGTTTTGCTTCTAACCCTAACACTGTTGTTAATTCCACTAAGGTTTGCCAATATTTTTGTAGGGTTTCCGGTGAGGTTTCTGGGGTTCCGCCATGTACTAAAATATTGCGATCGCGTTTTAATTCTTTGGCTAATTCAAACACAACCGCTAACCCTTCCGGTGTATTAATATCATCATCCATTGACGTTTTAAACCGTTCAATAGCATCTTGATCAATCAATGTTTTCTGAAGATCAAACCCTAATTTATCTCCATATTCATGATTAAATAACAAGGCTTCTTTGATGGTATTCCAGCTATTTTCAGCAGATGCGATCGCTTCATCGGTAAAATCCAAAGGTTTACGATAATGAGCTTGTAACACAAATAAACGCACCACCATTGGATCAAGCGGCGTATCTAATAAACCTCGAATTGTTGTGAAATTTCCCAGGGATTTTGACATTTTTTCCCCACTCACCCGCACCATCCCATTGTGCATCCAATACCGAGATAAAGGTTGATGGGTTGCGGCTTCCGACTGGGCAATTTCATTTTCATGATGGGGGAAAACTAAATCACCACCACCGCTATGAATATCAATGGTATTTCCTAATATTGATTTTACCATTGCAGAGCATTCAATATGCCATCCAGGGCGACCATTTCCCCAAGGAGATTCCCACGCAGGTTCGCCTAATTTTGCGGCTTTCCAGAGGGCAAAATCCGAGGGATCTTTTTTCTTGATCGCTTCAGGATCGGATAAAGAAACCCGTCCCCCCGCGCCTGCTTGTAGTTGTTCCTGTTGTCGTCCTGATAATTTTCCATACTCAGGAAACTGATTGACACTATAGTAAACATCCCCATCTACTGCATAAGCAACTCCTTGTTTTTCTAATTCTTGAATTAGTTGAATAATTTGGGGGATATGTTCAGTTACGCGGGGATAATTATCGGCATCTTTAATATTTAATCGTCGAATATCTTCAAAATAAGCTTGAATATATTTCTCGGAAACTTCCTGCATGGTCGCGCCTTCTAATTTGGCACGATTGAGAATTTTATCATCAATATCCGTAAAATTCTGAATATAATTAACTTGATATCCTACATATTCTAAATAGCGTCTAACGGTATCCCAGACAATATAGGATCTAGCATGACCTAAATGACAATAATCATAAACCGTCACCCCACAGCAATACATTTTTACTGTCCCGGTTTCTAACGGTTGAAAATCTTCTTTTTGACGAGTTTGAGTATTATAAAGTTTGATTACCATGTTTAATCAGTTATCAGTTATCAGTTATCAGTTATCAGTTGACAGTTATCAGTTATTAGTGATGAGTAATCAATTATCAGTTGAACAGTCCTTAGTAGTTAGTTGTTAGTTTTGAGTTTAAAATTAATCGTTATCACTTGCCAACGGTTAACAATTTACTCAATGTTGACTGTTTATCCTCGAACTGATAACTCTTACACTGATAACTGATTACTGATAACTGATTTTTGCTTCTGTAAAAAAACAACTTCTTGCGCCTGTATGACAAGCGATATTGCCAATTTGTTCTATTTTTAATAATAAAGTATCGGCATCACAATCATAATATAAAGATTTAAGTTTTTGAATATGTCCTGATGTGGCTCCTTTGTGCCATAATTCTGAACGAGAACGACTCCAATAGTGAACTTCTTGGGTTTCTAGGGTTTTTTGAATCGATTCTTTATTCATCCAAGCCATCATTAATACGGTTCCATCTTCTGCATCTTGAGCGATCGCAGGAATTAACCCTTGATCATTAAATTTTAAGGCTTCTATCCACAAATAATCTTGATTCATTGCTCGGTTAAATTGTCAAGTATTTTTTCAGATTCCTGACCCTTCAGAATTAAAATTCGGATCACAGGTAACGGCTTTTTTCTTCAGGGTTTGGAAAATATTGAAAAAGCCGTTAGCGCGAGAGGGTGTTAAACTCGCTTGTAATCCTGTTTCTTGAATAAAATCCGGTTGAAGTTGATCAATTTCTGGGGGGGTGAGTCCGTTCATTCCCATAATTAAAAAAGCAACTAATCCTTTGGTTAATTGAGAATCAGACTCTCCTTGAAATTGAACTTTTCCCTGTTCATCTAAGTCAGCAATCACATAAACCTGGGACACACAACCGGGGACTTTATTATCAGGAATTTTCTGATCTTCTGGAAAGGGGGGAAGTTTTTGGGCGATGGTAATTAATTGTTCATAACGCAATTTATTAGATGAGGCGCGCTTAAAACGCTGTACCATCCGTTCTAAAGTAGGGGGTAAAGGGGTTGCAGTGGAAGACATGATCCAAAACGATACAATTTCTCCCTAAGTTTAGCAGGTGTTGGCAATAATCAGTTATCAGTGTAGAGACGAGCCATGGCACGTCTGTATCAGTTATCAGTCAGCCGCAATCGATAATAGGGAATAGGAAAAGCATTCCCTATTATATCAACAGTCAATTCTCAACCTTTTAAACACCGAATGGCTTCTAATAACCCCCGTGCTTTATTCAGGGTTTCTTCATATTCTTTTTGAGGTTGGGAGTCGGCGACAATACCCGCACCCGCTTGAACACTAACTTGATGTTGATTTTCACCTTGATTTTCAACAATCATGGTGCGTATGGTAATGGCACTATTGAGTTGTCCTTCAAAATCATAGTAACCATAAACCCCAGAATAGGGCCCACGGCGACAGCCTTCTAACTCATGAATAATTTCCATCGCCCGAATTTTAGGGGCTCCGCTAACTGTCCCAGCAGGAAAACAAGCTTTTAACAGATCCCAGGCGGTTTTAGTATCCGCTAATTCTCCAATCACATTACTAACAATGTGCATAACATGGGAATAGCGTTCAATGACCATTAATTCATCAACTTTAACCGTCCCCATCCGACAAACTCGCCCTAAATCATTGCGTCCCAAATCGACTAACATAATGTGTTCCGCGACTTCTTTGGGATCTTGCAATAAATCTTTTCCTAAAGCTTGATCTTCTTGATAGGTTTGACCTCGGCGACGGGTTCCCGCAATGGGACGGACAGTAGTAATTAATTTTCCGTCGGGATTTTTTTCGGCTTTTACCATCACTTCAGGACTGGAACCAATTAATTGCCAATCTCCAAAGTTAAAATAAGCCATATAGGGAGACGGGTTAATTAACCGTAAAGAACGATATAGGGAAAAGGGAGCACCGGAATATTCTGTGGTTAACCGTTGAGATAAAACCACTTGAAAAATATCTCCGGCTTTAATATATTGTTTACCCTTTTCTACATTGGCGCAAAATTGATCTTCAGAAACATTACTTTTATAGGTTAATAGCGGTTGATGATCGGGGGGAGTCCATTCTAAAAGGGTGTTTTCTGGGGATAATGGGGATTGTAATTTAGTCACTAATTGTTGAACGCGATCGCAAGCTTGTTGATAGGCGGTTTCTAAATCGGTATTGCGAGTATCTGCGTAGGCGATCGCCCAAATTTTACGTTTAACTTGATCAAAGATTAATAACTGATCAACCTGCATCCATAACCCATCGGGTAAATCATCAGAATTCGGGGAATAAACAGGAACACGGGACTCGATCCACTGCATTAATTCATACCCCCAAAACCCAAAGAGTCCCCCAATTCCGGGCGGGAGTTGAGGTAATTTTACCGGATGATAAGGTTCTAAACAGGCTTCTAACGCTTTGAAGGGATCGCCTGTAAATTCTTGAATTGTTCCATCTCGCCATTTTTGCACGGTGCGATAGCCTTCGGCTGGGCGGAGCCCATCGCCTTTGGCTTCTAAAATCCAAACTGGATCACAGCCTAAGAAACTATAACGTCCGATTTTTTCGCCACCTTCAACGGACTCTAACAAAAAATTATAGGGTTGATCCGCACAAACCCGATACCATGCAGAAACCGGAGTATCTAAATCAGCCACCCATTCTTGATAGACCGGAATAAAATTTCCTGTGGAAGCGCGTTGAGCAAATTGGGAAAAATCTGGAAAAATCATGGCGACTAATAGCGAACAATAAAAAACAAAAGGATGAAGGTGAGAATAAACCATCCTTCATCCTAATATGTTTATGGGCATTGCGCCCTGGAATTACTTAAAGCGTTTTAAACGTCAGAGGTAGATTTACCTGTAAATTTGACTTTAGCCGGATCAACGTTGCTACCGATATTGTGAGCAACGCCATTGACGGCTTCACGTCCTTCGTTGACTTTTTCAGGGAAAACGCCATCTTTGGGATGCAGATATTGAGTTTCGCCGTTAGGGAAAACGCGATAGATTTTATAGTTGTCTATTCTGGGTTTGAATTTTGACCGCAGTTGAGCACCTAAAGCTAGACACTGTTCTTTGCGGGCTAAATACAAAAGGTTGTCCCCTTCGTTCATAATGGCCGCACCGCCTGTGGGCATTTCAAACACCTGTTCTTTGGTGCTAGTCCAGGTGATTGCATATTTTTCTTCCACTTGGGCTTTTGTTAATAACCCACCGGTGCTGCCGCCGAACTTGGGTGGTTGTCCAGTCAGTGTTTCTGCCATAGAAATATCACTCAAATCATGTTTTTACGGAATCGTAACATTGATGTTGCCCTTGTCTGTAGTTGTCGTAAAGAACCGTTACAGAAGAAGAGGGGGAGACGGGGGGACAGGGGGAC
>NZ_JADEWU010000160.1:0-1447 GCF_015207485.1 Planktothrix mougeotii LEGE 06226 | reverse complement strand
TGAACTGACCCCCGAAGGTTGGACGGTTGATTCTCAGATTGAGACGAATTTCTCCCGGTAGCCAACGGGACTGAGTCCCTTCAGTTTCAGCTTGATCCGATCGTAGTTGTAGTAGCGGATGTAGTCGTCCAGGCCGCTCTCTAGCTCTTCAAGACTGTCGAACTCATTGAGGTAGAAGAACTCAGATTTCAAGGTTCCGAAGAAGCTTTCCATCGATGCATTGTCAAGGCAGTTTCCTCTTCTAGACATGCTCTGCGTGATCGCTCGCGAGTCGAGGTGGCGCCGATACTTTTCCATTCGATATTGCCAGCCTTGATCGGAATGCAAGATGGGCTTGTCGCCAGGACCGAGGCGCTCGAATGCACTCGTCAACATTTTCCCCACCATGCCGAACAGAGGATGCCGAGCGGTCTCATAGGCAACGATCTCCCCGTTGAACAGATCCATGATCGGGGAGAGGTACAGCTTCTGGCTGCCAACCTTGAACTCCGTCACGTCCGTCACCCACTTCTCGTTTGGATACGACGCGTCGAACTTGCGCGCCAGGACGTTCGGGGCGATGTGCCCCAAATCACCTCTGAACGAGCGGTATTTCTTCACACGCACGCAGGACTTCAGTTGCAGCTGATCCATGAGCCGTTGCACGGTCTTGTGATTCACTGGACGGCCTTGCTGTCTCAGTGCCGAGGTGATGCGCCGATAGCCATAGCGGCCTTTGTGCCGCTCATAGATCGCTCGGATCTCGATCTTCAGATCAGCGTATTTGTCTGCGAGCTGCAGTGCGCTCTGCTGGTAGTAGAACGTGCTGCGAGCCAATCCAGCCACCTTCAGCAAGCCGGCAAGGGGGTAGTGCTGCCTTAGCTCAATCACGATTTGCGCTTTCTGCCGGGCGCCGACTTCGCTTGAGATTGAACTAAGGCATCCAATTTTTTTAGGTAGGCATTCTCCAGTCGCAAAGACTGCAGTTCCTCCAAAAGTTGTTCGCGAGTCCGCTTGTCGCCCTCCCGAAGCGAGGAATTTGATTTCTGATTCTCCGGAGTCGTCATTTTCTTGCGCCGACCAGCCCACTGGGCAGCCAGGCCGGGCATGCCATCTCGCTCATATGCGCGCTCCCAAGTACCAATGATGTTGAAGTTCCTGATGTCGAACAGCGCAGCCGCTTGCCGATACGAGAGGTCCTCGTCACGCATTCGTCGCAAGACCTTCAGCTTGAATTCTCTGCTGTACAGCTCTCGACGCTTTTCTCGCACCCCATCGGGCCCATGCACCTCGTACGCCGCAACCCACTTGCGAAGCGATGACGTTTCCACGTCGTGCGCCTTCGCAGTGGCCTTCCAGCCCAGCGTGCCATCACGGTATGCCTGGACGGCAGCAAGCTTGACTTGCTCTGAATATTTCTTCAAGTAGAACCCCAAAAAGTGTTGTCTAACTTTTTGGGGTCAGTTCA
>NZ_JADEWU010000052.1:0-42148 GCF_015207485.1 Planktothrix mougeotii LEGE 06226 | reverse complement strand
TGAGGGGACAAGGGGACAAGGGGAAGAAATAATTTATTCCCTATTGGGTATTGCTTTGGTTTAACAGCCAACAGACTTGACAACAGACCTATTAACCATCGATAACAGACAATCAAAGACTGATTTTTAACTCATGACAACGGACAATCGACAAAAAAGAATCGCAATATTTGATAGTGGTGTCGGAGGATTAACGGTTTTAAGGGAACTCTACCGCCAACTCCCCAATGAATCCGTTCTTTATTTTGGAGATACGGCGCGGTTACCCTATGGAACCCGCTCACGAGAGGAAATTGTGCAGTTTGTCCGTCCCATTATTCTTTGGGCGATGCAGCAGGATGCCAAAATGATTCTCATGGCTTGTAACACCAGTTCCGCCCTGGCCTTAGAAACGGTTCAAGATGAATTTGATATCCCCATCCTCGGATTAATTCTTCCCGGTGCTCAAGCCGCCGTGCGACACGGAAAGCGCATCGGGGTAATTGCTACCCCCGCAACAGCCGCCAGTAATGCCTATCGTCACGCCATTCAGGAAACAGATTCTTCTGTTCAAGTTTGGCAAGTGGGCTGTCCAGAGTTTGTTCCCTTAATTGAACAAAACCGGATTCATGATCCTTATACCTATCAAGTGGCACGGGACTATTTAACCCCCTTAATTCAGCAGCAAATTGATACCCTGATCTATGGTTGTACTCATTATCCCCATTTAGCTCCTGTCTTGCGTTCTATCCTTCCGGCCCACGTTCAACTTGTTGACCCGGCGGTGTCTTTAGTCAAAGCTGCGGCTAAAGAATTAGAACTGTTAGGACTGCGGAATACCTACTCTCCCAAACCCACTCGGTTTTGTGTGAGTGGTTGTCCTCAACAGTTTGCTTCTATTTCGGTTCAGTGGTTAGGGTTTACTCCCCTGGTAGAAGCGACTACGTTACCCACGATGGAACCTGTCAATACTGCCCCTATGGCGGTCAGTGATGGTATTACCCCATCATTAACCTGATATTTAACAACAATACCCACTCAGCTTGTCTCAAACTGGGTGGGTCTGTTTTTCATTTTCCATTTCCATTGCATCATTTCAGAATTCTTGATTACTTGATCCAGTAATTTGGGAAAACTGATTTAAGATAGATTTTTAAGATCTCAATCGAGAGATATTTGTTGTATACTTAGCGAGGGCTAAGAGCAAATAAATCATTAAAACATAGCCCGTTGCCAAAAGCGGGATGATTAAAGGCATATCATTATAAAACATAGGAGCCAGCCACAAGAATTAGGAGAAGGAGCGCACAGGAGTTTAATATCCCCTACATAAGGTCAACACGCAAAGCCAGGGTCTAGCTTTTATGACCTACTACTAAAAATTTCTATGGGGAATTCTCATCCCCTGGAAATATTGCTCACACTTAACTCCGCCAGAAGATTCCCTATGAAAAACCCTAGGGTTCTCTCAGAAAACCCTAAATAGAGACTCCTCTAACCGATGTCATGGATAAGTCCACCGACTGGAATCAGCTTGCGAACTCTTAAAAAAAGTTCTAACGGCTATCCGAAAGCCAATGGAACAATCAGGTGGCGATTGATTATCCTTAATCTGATCGCTAGACCCGTTTCCCTTAATGTGTAGAATTATTGGTTAAACTCTTACTGTTAAGATAACACAAAAATTAGAAAACAGGAGCATTTCAGGAAATTTTTTTTTGGCTTTGAGGTGGCTTACCCAACCTGGAGACAACACCTGGCCAGAAGGGATAGAAAATAGCCAGAAGTAACCTCTCTCAACGGTTAGACAGAAGTGTTAAAATCCCTATCCCTTCTGGATTAGGGTCTATTTACGCCGAAATTTCCAGACTCCTGTTTCAACTTCAATGGGCTCCCCTGAACCGAAACAGATTAAAATCAGACTATAATATGTAAAATTTTGTTAACTCAACGCCTGAGTTGGCTAATCCATGACATCGCAAACTCTTCTATTTTCGCCAGTTGAAGCAGACCTGCGGCAGTTGACCGATAACTTAAAACAACTTGTCGGTGCACGACATCCGATTTTGTATGCAGCCGCAGAACACCTGTTTAGTGTCAAAGGGAAACGGGTACGTCCTGCGATTGTCCTGTTGATTTCCCGAACCACAATGCCCGATCAAAATATTACCCTCAAGCATCGGAGGTTGGCAGAAATCACAGAAATGATTCATACCGCCAGTCTTGTCCATGATGATGTGGTGGACGATGCTGAAATGCGTCGGGGAGTGCCAACAGTTCATAGCTTATTCAATAACCGAGTTGCGGTTTTAGCCGGAGATTTCCTATTTGCTCAATCTTCTTGGTATTTAGCCAATTTGGATAACTTGGAAGTTGTCAAATTACTATCCCAAGTGATTATGGATTTAGCGGAGGGAGAAATTCAACAAGGTTTGAATCGATTTGATACAGGATTATCAATTGAAGCCTATTTAGAAAAAAGTTATTATAAAACTGCTTCTTTGATTGCCAATAGTTCTAAAGCAGCAGGTGTTTTAAGTGGGGTTTCAACCCAACAGGCAGAAGATTTATATAACTATGGTCGCCATATTGGTTTAGCCTTCCAAATTGTCGATGATATTTTGGACTTTACTGGTGTCACCGAGGAATTAGGAAAACCAGCCGCCTCTGATCTCAAAAGTGGAAATTTAACGGCGCCAACCCTCTATGCTTTAGAAGAAAAACCATCTTTGGAAACATTAATCGAGCGAGAATTTGCTCAAGAAGGAGATTTAGAACAAGCTTTAACCTTAATTAGAGATAGCTCAGGAATTCAACGTTCTAGGGAATTAGCCTCCTATCATGCACAAGTTGCCGTAAAGTACATCGAACCTTTTCAAGTCTGTGAATCTCGACAGGTATTAATTGATTTAGCAGATTATGTTTTGAGTCGGCTTTATTAAGGGGGAAGTTGACAGTGTAGAGACGCACCATGGTGCGTCTCTACTGACAGTTGACTATTGCCCATTTTCTACTGATAACTGATTACTGATAACTGATAACTGTCTTAAGCAATATTGGGTGGAATTTTCCGTGATTTAGACTGACGACGTTGTTGATAGTCTTGGAGATAAACTTGTATTAATTCTTGAATTTCGCTGCGTTTGATTTCGGTAGCAGACTGAAAATTTTTAGGAATTTCAAAAAAACATAAACTATCCGGCATTTCTAAGACAACCATTTGAAATAAAATATGAGTAACGGGTAACGGAATAGCTACAAGTTGAGAACCCGAATCAGGATTCCCATAAGTTAACGCATCTTCTAAAGTTGAAAACGCATAAATGACTCTTTTTTTGAGTTGGGGTTGATCTACATTAATAAACGGCTGAACGACCCAACTTTGATCTAAAGTTTGTAAAATATAATATTCGGGATGTTGCAATTGTTCTGCTAATAGTTTTAGCGCAGGTGAAATCGCTTCAACCACCTGGGGGGTTGTTCCATCTTGAGGCGCTTTATCAATTAAAGTTTGAATTTGTTGATCTAAATTCATAAGTTTTGGTTGTTGACTGTTGGCTGTATTCTTTCCCGCATCTCCCCATGAACAGGCAAGATGCCTGTTCCACAATAGTAAACCATCCGGAAATCCAAGGCTGATTCCAGAATCAGTGTGTTAGGGTCATTGTAGTAACTAGACATCATGGGGGAAATCTGCCAGAACGCAACAATTTTCCAAAGGCTATTGAGAGAACTAAATCTATCCACTCGTGCGTCTGAACAAAACTGTCGGGATGTTGCAGAACGAATTACCGAAGAAGCCACCCGCATTTGTACAGAAAGCAAACGGATTCAAGATTCAGGGGACATAGAAACTTGGGCCATGACTTTAGCTCAACACCGTTTACAGCAATGTATTCAATATTATAAGCTAGGGTCAAAACAGGGGCCGTTGGAGTTACATAGTACCTTGAGCGCGATTGTTTATCGATATATTACTCCTCCTCAAGTGCAATCGAGTTACCAAGCTCGATTGGAATTAATTAAGGATTTTTTACAAGCCTTTTATTTAGAAACCTTGAATGCCTTTCGTAAAGAAGCGCAGTTAGCTGCCACCTACCGTCCTCGGACACTCTTGGAACTTGCGGAATATATGGCATTTACGGAACGCTACGGTAAACGGCGAATTCCTTTAGCCCGGGGTCGGAGTCAACAATTGATTATACTCAGAGCGCAAACCTTCTCTCAACAACAGCCTAAAGAAAGTTTTGTCGATTTAGAACAAGCTGCTGAGGGGTCAGGTTCCGAATCTGATACCACCTGGAATGATGCTTCACTCCAGCAAGTCCGAGCCGCAATGGTAACAGAGTCCAACCAATCAGAGTCCGATTCTCTCCGTCAAACGGTAGTAGAGGAACTGATGGCTTATTTAGAAGAACACAAACAACAAGATTGTGCTGACTATTTTGCCTTGCGGTTACAGGATTTACCCACTCGTGAAATTGAGGAAATCCTCGGATTAACATCCCGTCAGCGTGATTATTTGCAACAACGATTTAAGTATCATCTGCTTCGATTTGCTTTAGGACATCGTTGGGAATTAGTTCACCAATGGTTAGAAGCAGATTTAGAACGAGATTTAGGATTATTGCCCCATCAATGGCAAGAATTCTTAAATCAAATTGGTTCGGATCAGGAGAGTTTGTTAAAGTTAAAACAACAGGGATTATCTGATGCGGAAATTGCCAAAAATTTAAATTGCAAAGAAGCTCAGATTCAAAAACGTTGGTTTAAATTGTTAGAGTTGGCTTGGGAAATCAGGAATCGTTCAGTATCCGGAGCAGGGGCATCCAGTGATGAATAACGAAGCAAACCGAGATAATCAATGCTGTGAGCGTCGATTCTTTGACTGGTTGTTGCAACAGCCAACGACATCTTCATCTCATCAGGCTCAGGAGGGATTAAATTCCCATCCCATTCCTGATGAGACTTTTGGGGTTGAAAACTCAGAGGGGGAGGAATTAGACCCCCTTGATTCTGAAGAGATGGACGTTTTCGACCCCAACAGTCAACGATTCACACTGGGAGATATACCGATTGTGAAAAACCGATTTGAGACCGTTTTGAGAGAAAGACTCAAAGCCACGATTCAACTGAACCCGCCCTTGTTTCCTTGGGAACCCGTTGGCACTGATTTGCAGCATGAATATCCAGACGCATTCGGGCCAGAACAGGTTCCTTTATCTAATCTTTGGGTTGCTCATCGACAGCAATTGAGATGGTCAATTCCTCTACCAGAGCGGGTTTTTAATCAATTATTGGTTCCTTGTCAAAAAGTGGTTCACTCTGCTTTGCAGCAAGGTGCTAAATTAGTTCAGGTGGTGGAAACGTTATTTCCCAATGAATCTGAACCTCTGAATGAATTGGCAGGTTATGTGATTTTAGGGCGTTTACGAAGTTATACTGATTTAACGGAGTCTCAGCCTTGTTATGAAACGGCAACCCCTGAACAACAAATGGTGTTGTTATTATTAGCAGCGCAGGAAATTCTTCAGGCTCTGACTCTCAATTGTGGTTTGAATCAAGCTCCTGTTCGCCAAGAGTGGTTAACGACTTTAGGAGAATTGACCCTTGAGGTGGAATATGTTCAAACCGAGTATGGAGCTAGTTTGAAAATTCTGGGTCAACTTCCAGCAGGGGGACGGTTGCAACTATTAGATGACACGAGATCAGCAACAGCGCAACGGGAATCTCCCGGATATTTGAAACTGGAACTCATAGACCCGGAACCGAACCAAATTTATCGACTTCATGTTTTATTTCATAGTGACGATCAAAATCCCCTCTGTTTTGCAATTTGCCCCCAACCTTGGATTGAATAAGGAGCAACCCATAAGCTAAATTTAGTCTGTCAGTTTAGGTGATCTTAAGTTAAAGTAGTTTAAGGTTTCAACCCTTTAACCTTTAAGCTTAAACGATGACACCCTCAATCCCTTTTTTTAGTCAATTATGGCGACGGATTGAAGCAGCACCCAAGCCAGTACCGGAGGATTCCCTGTGGCTACGGGTGTTAGTTCAATTGTTAGTGATTGCGGGGATTGTGGCAACGGATGTTGCTATTGAGGAACCCCTGAATTTATGGGCAATTCCTGTAAGTATCCTGGGGGCAACCTGGAGTTGGTTTCGTCGCCGCCATCGCAATGTGCCGATTAAATTTTGTATTGCGATTGGAATGTTAGTTGCCCTGGCTGCATTTTTTGGGCGACTATTTGGGGAAATGAATGATACGCGGTTAGCGTTAGCTAGATTATTAATTGAATTACAAGTTTTACATAGTTTTGATTTACCCCGTCGCAAAGATTTGGGGTATTCGATGGTGATTGGGTTGATTTTATTGGGAGTCGCAGGGACGCTTAGTCAAACGATGGCGTTTGCGCCTGTGGTGTTAGTATTTTTGGGGTTGGCTTTACCGACGTTAATTTTAGATTATCGCTCTCGGTTAGGGTTAGGAGATCTTGAATTTAAGTCGAAAAAAACATCACAGCAACCGGGAAGTCAGGTAAATTTTAAGTTTGTTGGAATTCTTTTTTTAGTCGTAGTTGCTTTAGGATTAATTATTTTTACCGCTCTTCCTCGGTTCCCCGGATATCAGTTAAGAACATTTCCGGTGAGTTCTCCGATTAAAATGCCACCGGGACAATTTGATGGCAGACAGATTTTAAATCCGGGTTATGTGTCTTCAGGAAAAGATCAGAATAATAATTCCGGTGGGGGTGGTACGGGATTAAATCAGGAAACAGGAGCCGGAACGCTCAACGATACGTTTTATTATGGATTTAATACTAAAATTAATCAGAATTTACGGGGAGAATTAAAGCCTCAAGAGGTTCTGCGGGTAAGATCACAAGCGAGGGGATTTTGGCGGGTGGTTGCTTTTGATCGCTATACCGGACAAGGATGGGAAATTTCTCGTAACGATAGAACTATTCCTTTAAAACGTTCATTTTGGTCTTATCAGTTTAATTTGTTTCCATTAATCACTCAAGCCAAAACTCAAGAAGTGGTTCAGAGTTATACCCTACTGCAACAACTTCCGAGTTTAATTCCGGCGATGGATAAGCCAAAGGAAATCTATTTTCCCACCGAGGAAATTGCTATTGATCCTGATGGAAATTTGCGCTCACCTTTGGAACTTCGAGAAGGAATGACCTACACAGTGGTTTCTCAAGTTCCCTATCGTAACCGCAATCAATTACAACAAGCATCAACGAACTATCCCAAAACTATCAAAAAATATTATTTACAAGTTCCTGAAGAAATCGAGGAGAAAGTTAGGAAAAAGACAGAAGAAATTTTAGCCAGCGTCAATCAAGTTTCTCAAAATAAGAAACCTTTAGATTCAACCTATGAAAAAGTTTTATATTTAGCACAATATCTTAAACAAAACCCTAATTATAAATTACAACAGGAACCTCCTTTTTTAAGGAAAAATGAAGATTTAGTCGCAGCGTTTCTATTTGGGTATCAAGATAGTCCCCCTGGTGAAAAAATTACTGGAGGCTACCCTGATCATTTTTCTACGGTTCTAACAATAATGTTACGTTCTATTGGAATTCCAGCGCGACTGGTTGCTGGATTTAACCCTGGGGAGTTTAATTATTTTACGGGGTTATATGTTGTGAAAAATACCGATGCTTTTGCGATGACAGAGGTATATTTTCCTGAGTATGGTTGGTTTGCATTTAATCCCATTCCGGGGATGGATTTAATTCCCCCGACCGTGGAAGAAGACCAAACTTTTAGTGCGTTAAAAGCGTTTTGGAGTTGGGTGGCGGGTTGGCTACCTTCTCCGGTTGCGAATGGATTACAAGCGATTTTAGGAATAATAATTTTAGGAATACTTCAAGGAATTCGTTGGTTTTTTAGTTTATTTACCCAGGGAGGGTTAGGAATTTTTAGTGGATTAATCATTACTATTGTGATTGCATTTTTCGGGTGGTTAAGTTGGGATATTTGGCAGGGTTGGCGCTATCGTCGTTGGTTGGCGAAACTCCCTCCTGAAGAAAGTCTTTACCAACAACTCTTAGCGGTTTTAGCCCGTAAAGGGTATCCGAAACATCCTGCACAAACCCCCTTAGAATATGCGTCTTGGTTACAGCAATATCATTCAATTGCGGAATCTGAAGTTATTGATGAATTGTCTCAAGGCTATATCGGTTGGCGTTATGGTGGAAAACAGCTTAATCTTGAGCAAATGCGAGAGTTATTGCTGAATTTAAAAAAAGCATATTGGAGACGGCTAAACCATCGAAGTTGGCTTAAATACATAAAACGATGATTTTGTCAAGCTCAACTTATTGCAGATCAAAATAGTCTCTGAAAATTTGGTATCACACTTCAAGGTAAATTCAGGAATGTAATATTATGATTACACGAAAAATAAGGATTTTAGACTTATGATTTTTAATAAAGCTATACTTCCCCAGATTATCTTTTTTGTATTATAGCACCAAACGGCGTAATTGCGTCAATAGTTGCAAATGGGTTGCAATAACCTCTTGACAAAATTTGCCCTAAAATCGAGATAAAATTTTAAAATTTAAAACGATAACGCTTTTTTAATAAATTAAACTTATATCAAGTTTCCAACCCTAGACAAGATAGGCCATGAGTCTTTACGAAAATTCCGATAAATTGACACTCCTCAGCCTAAAGGCGTGAGGATTCTTGGTTCAACGAAACCACTTAATCAAAGTACCTTGCAGTGCTTTGATCAGAGGTGGGATTCTCCCCAAACGTAAATTCGGGTATGCCCTACCCTATTCGCATTGCTGCGAGTTCTTTTTGATTTTCTTAAAACTGGTCGTTTAGCTCCCGTAAATCTTTTACCCACTGCCGGGAAGAAGCCAAAACTATGCAGTAGAACCCCTTAGATTTATTTGTCAAGGTGCAGTATCTTACCGTTAGGTAGTTAGGTTTTTATCCAGGTTCTTTACCTTTCCTGTTATCCTAGATCCTAACATCGTTTAATATTTCTGGCAATCAATACAAAGCCTAACTAGAAGTTAGGGGTTTTAAACCCAGTATTCCCGATAACAACCAACAATCTGCAAGTGTGAGGGACAATGGTGATCAAGCGAATAGTAGTAACGGGATTAATCAGTAGTTTTCTCTGGGGTTTACCCGTTCAAGCGCAACCGACAACGGTTAATCCCTATAACCTATTGCAATATAGTCAACTTAAAATTGGCATGACCTATGATCAAGTCAAAACGATTTTAGGGTCAGAAGGACAACAAGATGGAGGGTTTAGAAACAATCAGAACGCTAATTCCCCCGTAATTTATCATTGGATTAATGGCAATGGTTCAGCGATTAGTATTGTCTTTGATGCCGATAAAAAAGTCATCAAGTTAGCGTCTTATAATTTAAGCCATCCCGAACATTTACAAGTTACCAAAGCTGAAGACGGAATTTTACAAAATTTATCCCAAAGTACCATTCTGATTGATCAATATAATCAAATTAAGTTAGGAATGGCTTATGATGAAGTCGTTAAAATCATGGGTAGTGAAGGCAAAAAAGATGAACAAATCAATCATTCTTCCCAGACTTTATCAGACAATCGTTATCACTGGTTAAATCCCAATGGTTCTCGAATTACCGTAATCTTTGATCAAAATCAAAACGTTACCTCGGTTTTGACTCAAAATTTAGATAACTATACCATTGGACAACTCGCGCCCCCAAACCGTCGAGAAGGGCCAACCTTAGCAAGTCGTGAACAGTATTATCAATTGCGATTAGGGATGACCTATGAACAGGTGAAAGTGATTATGGGGAGTGAAGGAACCGTGAATACAGGCTTTAATCCCGAATTAGCAGAGAATTTTAAGGCAGCTTATGAATGGATGAACCCGGATGGAACCGGAATTAAAATCATTATGAGTGCTGAAGATCAAGTTTTAAGTATTTATAGCTATGGGATGGGGGTAGGACTGCGATAAGTTGCGACTTCTGCAATGCCAGAACCGTAACAAATTTTAAGAAAGTTTACATAAAACCGGAAAAGGTTGACAACAGCATAAACTGAACTGTGATTTGAGTAAACTTCCAAATCCGGGCTTTTTGGCTAGGGGATCAGCAAGTTTTTCTATTGAACTTTGCGCCTAAATTGGGGGTAAAGGAGATGGTAGAATACACTTTGCTACTCATTCTGCCTGAAAATATCAAATTCTTGTAAATGCTGTTTATGTCAGTTGGGAGAAGAGCGTTGATGAAACGATTGAGTCGCCTGTTGGCTGTGTTAGTTTTGATAGTCGGTTGTCTAGGATGGACTGGACATCACAGTGCTTTAGCTGCAAACTTAAACGTGATGCAGTCTGGGGTTACTTCTGGGATCTTAGCAACGGAAATGCCTCGGAGAAATCGTGTTGATGACAAGATGGCTAAGGTTCGCAATAAATTGGACTTAAATAATAGCGATCTGCGAGATTTTCGTCAATACAAAGGAATGTTTCCCAAGTTAGGGTCACTGATTATTCGGAATGCACCCTATGATTCCGTTGAGGATGTATTGAAAATATCTGGTTTGACAGAACAACAAAAAGAAATTCTGCAACAGAATTTAGAGAACTTTACCGTGACTCCTCCTGAGTCTGTGTTTATCGAAGGTGACCAACGGTTAAATGTTGGGGCTTACGACTAAGCCATTTTTGGGAATCAGTGTCAGAATGTACGGATTATGTTAACAAGATTAAAAAAAGTTAACATAATCTCTAACGTCAGTTTAATCTGTTTAAATCTGTTATGGTTCTGGGGTACTGGACACCAAACAGTTGTACAGATCAAAACCCTCATCCCTAACTTAAAACCAACCCTTCATCCTGGCACTGACCCATGACCGTTATTGAGACTTCCTTAACTTCCCACCTGCCCTTAGTGTTTGATGTGTTGGTTGTGGGTACAGGAGCGGCGGGATTATATACCGCCCTTTGTTTACCTGAACACTTGCAGATTGGCTTAGTCAGTAAAGATGCTCTCCCCCTATCAGCGAGTGATTGGGCGCAGGGAGGAATTGCTGCTGCGATTTCAAGCGATGACTCTCCCACTCTGCATTTAGAAGATACCTTAAAAGCTGGGGCTGGGTTATGTGAAGTAGAGGCTGTTCAATTTCTAGTCAATCATGCGCCAAACTGTATTCATCGGTTAGTAGAATTAGGCGTAGCCTTTGATCGGCATCAAAGCCAGTTAGCGCTCACCTTAGAAGCGGCCCATTCCCGTCATCGAGTTCTGCACGCCGCCGATACAACTGGACGGGCGGTGATTACAACCTTAACCGAACGAGTCTTAGAACAACCCAATATTAAAATTATTTCTCCCGCCTTCGCCTTAGATTTATGGATGGATACCGACGGCCAACGTTGTCAAGGTATCAGTTTGATTCATAATCATCAGATTTATCGGGTGAAAGCAAAGGCTGTAATCTTAGCTACGGGGGGAGGAGGCCAAGTTTTTGCCCATACCACAAACCCAGAAGTGAGTACCGGGGATGGGGTGGCTATGGCTTGGAGGGCTGGAGCATTACTGAGAGATTTAGAGTTTTTCCAATTCCACCCAACGGCCTTAACCCAACCGGGGGCGCCGCGATTTTTAATTAGTGAAGCCGTCCGGGGAGAAGGCGCCCACTTAATAGATAGCCAAGGTCGGCGGTTTGTCTTTGATTATGATAGCCGGGGAGAATTAGCGCCGAGAGATGTGGTCAGTCGGGCTATTTTCAACCATTTGCAACAGTTACGTCAACAACCGGGAAATCATGGAGAACAAGTTTGGTTAGATTTACGGTTTATTCCCCCAGACAAAATCCGCTATCGCTTTCCGAATATTATTCAGGTTTGTCAACGGTGGGGCATTGATATTTTAAATCAACCCATTCCTGTGACCCCAGCAGCCCACTATTGGATGGGGGGTATTGTGACGGATACTCAAGGTCAAACTTCTATCCCTGGACTTTATGCTGTGGGTGAAACAGCCAGTACCGGAGTGCATGGTGCGAATCGTTTAGCCAGCAATTCTTTGCTAGAATGTTTAGTGTTTGGTGCTCAACTAGCATCTATTGACTTTCTTAACCTTCCGACCCCGAAGGAAAAATTTGATTCAACTTTAGAAATCAAGCCAGTGATTTTGAATAACTGCAACTGGGAAGAAGACTATGCTAGAATTAAATCAATTCGATCCCACTTGCCCCATGTCCTATGGCAAAGTGCTGGGATTTGTCGCCAGTCTGATCACTTGGAGGAGGGTTTAACTCAGGTGAAAGCATGGTCTGAAGAATTTTTAGCTTTACCCATCAGCCAATTATTATCTCGTGTACATCCGAGTGATTCGAGTCATTGGGAATTAGTGGGCATTGAGGCACATGATTTAAAACAATGGGGAGAAACTCGTAACTTACTCAGCATTGGCGAGTTGATTTTGAAGAGTGCAGCGTTTCGCCTTGAAAGTCGCGGGGGTCATTATCGACAAGATTACCCACAGTCAGACCCAAGCTGGCAAGTTCATACTTTAATTCAAGAAAATCAAATTTGGAAATCACTCCCAGTTCCCGATTAAGTTCGTGAGCCAGAACCATCACCATCTGGGGGTTTTCCCGTTTTAGGCGGAACGTACTCACAAATTAAATCTGAGGGAACTGAAAAATGATGAAATTGAGAAAGATTAAGCGGGTTGGCTGGCCCAAACTTAAGGATGAGAGCAAAAAGCAAGGCAACACTTAAGGGCAAACAGCAAACCCCTGCCAATATTTTGAGTGTTAGGCTAGAAACCACAATCGTTTTACCCCCTAATTAAACCTTTAATCTTTCAACCAGGGCAGCCAACGATAACAAAACTGCCTTAATGGTTCAAGTATATCAATTATATTCCGTATTTACACTGAGTATTCGGGGAGAGTTGTTGACCATCAGCCCTATTTCCCCAGATGTAAAGTCGATGATTAAAAATCATTACAATTTTTATAAAATATTTTTATAATTTAACATAAAACTGTCCGGGAAATCCTCTGTAGATATACAGTTGGAGTTAGCTTAGAGATTCGCAAACTCATACAAATTTTGTCCACTGCTCTTGGCTCGATACATGGCAGTATCCGCTAACTTAATCAGAGTTTCGAGATCTTGAGTATCCGTTGGATAAAAACTAATCCCGATACTGGTGGTAATCGAGAGATGATGTCCTTCTAAGACGGTTTCTTGAGTAATGGTATCAAGAATTTTTTGGGCGACTCTAGCCGCATCGGATTTACTGGGAATTCCGGGAAGAATAACGGTAAACTCATCGCCTCCTAAGCGGGAGACGGTATCACTTCCCCGTAAACAGCCTTTGAGTCGGTTCGCAACGGTTTTGAGCAGTAAGTCTCCAATATGATGTCCTTGATTATCGTTGACATCCTTAAAATCATTTAAGTCCAAAAATAAGAGGGCGACTAAACGATTTTGACTTTCGGCCCATTCTAAGGATTGGCTTAAGCGTTCATTAAATAAGGTACGGTTAGGAAGTCCCGTTAAAGGGTCATGTTCGGCGGAAACTCGCAGTTCAGCATTTGAGCGTTTCAGTTCGGCGGCAATTTGTTTTAAATTGTCTTCTAATAATTTGCGTTCTGTAATATCCCGAATCACCCCTACTAAAAATAAATTTCCCGCCGCATCTTGGTGTAGCGATCGCTTCGTCGCAATATAATGAGTAATACCATGAGCATCGGTTAATTGTTCTTCATTTTCCTGTTCCCAAGTGGTATGAAATGCCAGTTCATCTTGTTGACGGAAGAGTTCTGCTTCATATTTGGGAAAAAGTTCTTCATCACTTTTCTCCATTAATACATTTAAAGGATAACCCACAAATTTACAATAGGCTTGATTCAAGACCAGTTTTTCATGATCTTTATTCTTGACAAAAATGGGGTCAGGAATCGTATTAATAATACTTTGTAAAAATTCCGTAGAGCGTTTTAACTGTCCTTGTAAATGAGCAAAATGGGCAATAATCACCCCCGCAGACCCCACTAAAGCCAGATTAGCAGGAATCACAGGAATCCACCAACCACCCAGAAAAGCGAGGTAAGTGGCTCCTGTTATCCCGATAGTCATTAACATAATTAAACCCACAGAACGACGAGGGGATTGTAATTTCCAACTTAAGGTTGCACCCACCCAAGACCACCCGAAAATCCACAGCCATTCTAAAGGTTCAGGCCAGACTTTAATTAACGTTCGACCGTCTAAAACAGAACTAATAATTTGACTAATTAATTGAGCTTGCAATTCTACCCCATAAATGGGTGCGGAGGCTTTAAACACCCCATCACTATAAGAAGTTAATTCAAAATCTTTAATACTAGCCGCCTTAGAACCAATAATCACAATTCGATTTTTAATCACATCAGGAGACACTCGATTTTCTAAAATATCTCGCATGGGAATACTAGGAAAAGTTCCCGATGGCCCCCGCAGGTTGACTAAAAATTGATAACCTCTATCATTGGCTCTGATGTAAGACCCATCGTTAGGTTTAAACCGATTAAATACCGTATTTTTTAGTTTTAACTCATTAGAGTCTGGAGAATAAGACTCTTCTTTAATGCCTTGATATTTGAGATAAATTAAAGCCAACTTCAACGCAAAACTGGTGTGAGTTTGTCCATCTTCAGTATCACTATATAATAAACCTCTTCTAACTTTTCCATCAGCATCTCTGGCTAAATTATTAAAACCAATTTCTTTTTTTGTTTTTAAAATTTCAGGAGGGCGAACTCCATCTTTTCGGTCAGTTTCTAATAATTCAATCCCAATTAAATTGGGAATTGTTTTAAAAGCTTTCTCTAATTCTGCTTGTCCGGGTTCGATGGGTAAATCTCGATAAATATCCAAACCAATAGCTCTGGGTTTAGCCGCATTAACTTTTTCTAAAAGTTGAGCAAGAATGCCATCAGAAGTGGGAAATCCATATTTTTGTAAATCTTGTTCATCAATGCCAATAATAACAATTCGCTCATCAACAGGTTCTAGGGGACGCCAACGAAAATATTGATCAAACAGAGCCCATTCTGAGGGTTGTAATACTCCTAAAAATCGAATCAGAAGCACAACTCCTGCCACACTAGAAGAAGTGGCTAAGACTCGACCTTCATGAGATAACCACCGTTTTAGAGCCGGGATAACTTGACGACGAGAACCCTTAAATCTCTTCAACATCTAATGAAACCATCCTCTTTCTGTATTAAAGTTAATGCCAATTCACCCCAATTGCAGGGTAATCTATTTACAATTAAAACTAAAATTAAATCTAGGAGTCTGTTAGATGTTGACTTCATCTGGTGAATCAACATTAGCCTAACGTCTCCCTCAAAGAAGATGCGATGTAGAAAAGACACAGAACGAATTCGTCCCACAAGTTTTAAGTGATCAACCGTTATCAATCTTTAGATAGGGATAGGTTTTGAAATCTATCCCTGGTCTGCCAGATCCCGATTAACAACCTACCCAACTCGATGCTTAATCTTGATCAAAACTTAAAGTTTTGTTGTCCCTGATAATTTGATAATTCAGCTAATTTTCTTAAGGGTTGAATTCCGGGGTAAAATTCCCCTTTAATTTCCCACGTTGGGAACCCTTTAATCCCCACTTCTTGGCAAAGTTGGGTTTGAGGATTTTTACCGTTAGCATCACATTCCACATAATTAATGATAGCAAACGCTTCCTTGCCAAACAGTTGCTTTTGATCATAACAGTGGGAACACCAATAGGCGCCATACTCCTTGACACCGATTTCGGTTAAGTGACGAGCTAAGGCAATTTCTGCTGGCCCTGATGTTGTCGTAATGGCTAACCCGACTTGTCCTTGACTGTCATCGCCAGACGCAGGGAGATTGGCAACATTAACACTATTGTATAAACCCAGAGCTACAATTCCTGTAATCATGGCAACCCCTAAACCGGATAACCAAAGCTGACCCACATCCTCCCAGGTCTGGCCAATTAGGGTCAGAACAAATAAACTGACACAGAAAAGGGCTGAAGCAATACAGTAAGGGCAAACCGCTTGAAGTTTAAAAAACAGCAGATACATTAAGTAACTGCTAAAACACACCATTGCGGTGGTGACGAGGAATAGCCCAAACCCAGTCTGAGTTTCCAACTTTTGGTGACGGGATTTTTCAGTGACTGGGTTGATGCTGAGAGGAGCGAGGGCTAGAATCAGAACCGTTGTATAAGCTAAAAGTCCAAATAAAGTTAGGGGTAAACCCAAGACCGTTGCATAAGGACTATTGAGTGCTTCATCACAACCGGAAGTGGGACAAACCGCCGTCCCCCCCATCAGCTTAATTGCGGTTAAATAAATATTTTCGATCACACCCACGATTGCAATAACCGCAATAATCCTGCGTGACCAAAGATGAATCCAAGGAGTAGAACGTCCGCGCATAAATCAGTTATCAGTTGTCAGTCATCAGTAATCAGTGTAAGAGCTAATTAGTGATCGGTAATCAGTCATCAGTAATGAGTGACAGCCATTAGTCATCAGTCAAAAATCAATACCCATTGGTTGATTAACTTCTAACTGTTAACTCATACAGACGCGCCCAGACACGTCTAACCTATGATCTTACGGATTACTGATGACGGGTGTTGGGCTATCTTTCGTCCAAGGGGAAGAGGAAGCATGAGCCGCTAAACTGCGCCGAGTGGTTTCCACAAACTGACTAACTCGACTGGGATCAATGGGTTGATGAATGCGTCCATGACGTTTCAGAGAACTGGACACAATCACGCCATCGGCTGCTTGCATTAGGGTTCCCACATTTTCCCAACTTGCACCACTGCCAATAAAAACTGGGGTTCCCATCGCAGCAGCACTAGCCAGTTCTAAGTCTTCTAAACTGGGGGGACTCCCGGTAGACCAACCGGATAGAATTACCCCATCGGCTAAAGCCCGTTCAATCGTTTCTTGGACAGCCGTAGTTAAGTTAGGAGATCCTAAAGGGCGACCATGTTTAACTAAAACATCCGCTAAGATTTTGACATCACAGCCTAATTCTCGCCGATAGCGTAAAAGTTTATGGGCGTGACCTTCAATAATGCCTTGATCTGTCGCCATGACCCCGTTCAATACATTCACGCGGATAAACTGAGCACCTGCACAGGCTGCAATCGCTAAGGAGCTTTGAGCATCATTCCGCAGGACGTTAATCCCAATGGGCAGCGTTACTAAGTTCATAATTCGCTGCACAATTAAGGTCATGGCACTGACAACAGCCGGGTCAACTTGATCTTTGGCAAAGGGGGCATCAAAAAAATTCTCAACGATAATGCCATTGACCCCGCCTGAAGCGAGGGCCGTTGCCTCTTGTTCAGCCCGGTCAATGACCGTTTTGAGGTTCCCTCCCCAACGGGGAGAGGTCGGTAGAGGCAACAGGTGTACAACACCGATAATAGGATTTGGAGTTTTAAAGATTTGATCTAAGTCCACAGATTTACCTATGACCCCCAAAATTTTGCAGCTTTACCTCTATGCAGAGTACAAGCAGAGGATGGTGAGTCTCAAAATGAATAAAAGACAGTACATTTTAGAATTTTATCCTTAAAGTGTGGAGGTAGAGGAGTGAAAATTGCCCTAGTTCTGTTGAGCGTCCTGTTTGGGATTTTAATTTTAGTTGAGATAGGTCTACGGATTGGTTTTGGATTCGGTTCTCCGGTGCTTTACTTAGCGGATGAGGAAATTGGTTATTTATTAGCTCCGAATCAAAAAACCCGTCGTTATGGTAACGCTATTGAAATTAATCAATATTCGATGCGAAGTGCCGCAATTACTCCGCTTCCTTCCCCGGAAACTAGGCGAGTTCTGCTCTTGGGAGATTCCTTGGTGAATGGAGGATGGTGGACAGACCAATCTCAAACCCTTTCGGCGTTGATTCGCCAACAACTCCAGGCTCGTATGGGAAACCGGGACAATTGGGAAGTCCTGAATGTGGCTGCTAATTCCTGGGGGCCACCGAATCAACTCGCCTATTTACAACGGTTTGGAACCTTTGGGTCAGAGGTGATTGTATTGTTGCTCAATACCGATGATTTATTTACTCAGCCCCCAAATTCTGGGGTTGTAGGACGCGATCGCAACTATCCCCATACAAAACCCTATTTAGCGTTAATGGAAGTGTTTAACCGCTATTTAAAACGGTCTGAACCGATTCCTCCAGCTAAACAACCTCAACCTTCTGACCTGGTGGGATATAATTTAGAGAAAATCCAAAAAATTCAAGCGATCGCCACTGAAAATCACGCTAATTTTATATTAGCCATGACACCGTTATTACGAGAAGTTGGAGAACCCGGATCACGGGATTATGAAATTAAAGCGCGTCAACGATTCACCCAATTAACCCAAGATCAAAATTGGATTTATATTGATTTTTTACCTTTATTTAAGGAAACTGCACAACCCCAAAGTTTGTATCGAGATCATATCCACCTCAGTCCTTCAGGCAATCAATTAGTCAGTGAAATTATCAGTTATCAGTTAACAGTTAACAGTTCTCAGTGAAAGAATCAGTTATTAACTCTTAACTCTTAACTCTTAACTGATGACTGATAACTGATGACTGATAACTGATTCGGTTTCTGCTAAATCCCAAGCTTTACCATCTAAAGCCATTTGCTCAATTAAACTGGCTAAACGTAACGCTTTTAAAGCTTGTTCGCCACCAACGGAAGGTTGATTTCCACCCCGAACACAACTGACAAAATGTTCTAATTCGGCGTGTAGGGGTTCAATATTACTGGTATAAACTTTTTCAATTAATCCATCTTGACGATAGAGAACTTGACCATAATCCGTGATATAATTCGCAGTTGTTTGCCGATGAATTAAAATTTCATTATTGAGAAAATCAGCTTCTGTTAAAGAATTTTTACAATGGGCAACAATAGAACGTAATTTGCGGTGGGTGACTTTACTACTAATTAAAGTGGCGACAACGCCATTGGCAAAACCCAGGGTAGCCGTGACATAATCTAAATAGCCAGAGTCGGAAGCGCGGCTGCCACTGGCAGTTAATTTAACAACGGAAGCGTTCACCAAATCCAACATTAAATCAATATCATGAATCATTAAGTCTAACACCACCGAAACATCATTGGCTCGGTTAGAATAGGGACTCATGCGACGCGCTTCTAAGGCTAAAACTTCTTCCGTTTTTAAGACTTTACTGAATTCTTGAAAAGCCGGATTAAACCGTTCAATATGACCCACTTGTAAAATCCGTTGATAATCAGCCGCCGCATTCACTAATAATTCCGCTTCGCTAATACTCGCAGCAATGGGTTTTTCAATCAAAACATGAACCCCAGCTTGTAAACAAGCCATCCCCACAGGATAGTGTAAACGAGTGGGAACCGCAATACACACGGCATCCACCAAAGCCAAAAGATCTCGATAATCTTCAAAAAATCGAACGCGGTACTTGCTTGCAGTATCAAGCCCTCGTTCAACATTAACATCAGCAACTCCAACGAGTTCCACGTCTTTGAGCATACTCAAGACACGGGTATGATGCTGGCCCATATTACCGACCCCAATCACACCAACTCGGATAGGGTCAGGATGATTTCTCCCAGTTATAGCAGTCGAATATCCGACGGGCATCCTATTTTGCACTCCTCGATTCTCTTTCACCCCAGAAATTCTAGCTGAGTAGCTATTCTCTGGATGTAAATCCATCCAGATACTATCACAGCCTTCGGTTTTGTAAAGAAATTTTAAATAGGTATTTGTTGAGGGTTGACCGTTAAGGGTTTTAAGAAGAGTCCGTAAGCTGGGACTCTCTTTGGCTATTTCAGGGGTATCGGCTTGAAATTACGCGCTTTCAGCCTACAGAAAATCAGGCTTTTTCCTCAAAGTGATAACAGAGGGATAAGAACAAGTTTGTTTTGAATACTTAATTACCCCTATCTCCTTATTCTTTGATACGCTTGAATCATTTGTTGTGCGATCGCATCCCAACGATAATGATTTAAGGCATAATTCTGAGCATTTAATCCTCGGCTTTGACGGTCTTGGGGGTTCGTTAATGCTGTTTGAATTAAACTTGAAATCTCCTCAATAGTTCCATTCCCGACCCAACCGGCTTCGGCTTGTTCTACATCTTCCCAAATATAAATTCCTTTAGAAATAACCACTGGAGTTCCAACGGCCATGGACTCTGCTACTGCAATGCCAAAATTTTCATAATAGGACGGTAATACAAATAAATCGGCTATTGTTAATAAGGCGGTTTTGGTTTCTCCCGTTACAAACCCAGAAATTATTGTTTTTTCAGATAAAAAAGAACTTTGAATTTGTTGTTTAATTTTAGTTTCATATTCGGGATCTTGAGGATTAGAACCTGCTAAAATAAACTGAAAGTCTAATCCAGTTGCTAAAACTTTTTCTAACGCCGGAATTAATATATCTAGTCCTTTCTTGGGTTCAATTCGAGATAAAAATAAAATAATCGGAACATTAGGCTTGATTTTTAAATGGGATAAAATGGCTTGAGGCGTTTGGGTTAATTGGGGTAATGTTACTCCTAATGGAATGATTAAATCGTTGGTTTTGACTCCAAATCGTTCAGAGATTCTGGCTTCTTCATGACTGGTAAAATGGATGGCAGATGCTCCGGCAATATTAGGACGTTCTAACAAGGCAGCATAGAGTTTTTTTAACTGTTTTTTCTTGTTTAAATCAGCCGGATCTAAGGTTCCTAATGGTCGTAAAATATAGGGTAATTTTTGAGAACGAGCTACCGTTGCGGCTGCTGAACTGATGGGAGAAAATAAGGCATGAATATGGGCTAAATCATATTCGGAAGCGTGTGTTTTTAACCAGGTTAATAAATCTAAAGAAAATTTATATCGACGAAAGGGAGAACAGGGAAAATAGCGAACTTGATAGCCATTGTCATTGACGGGTTGATCTAAGGGAACATCTAAGGGTGCTTGACCGCTATCTCCGTTTACATTTGTAGTTAAAACGGTGACATCAACTCCCAGTTTAGCTAATGCAGCAGAAAGACCCCGTACCATTTGACTAGGGCCACCATAAACTAAAGAAATTGAAGGAATAATTTGTAAAATCTTCATTGGTGGGTTTGGGTTGAGGGTGGGTTTGGGGTGCGTGCTCGTTGATGGAGCACCCTACATTTTAACTCTATTAATGTTTAGGCTTTTTTGTGGGTTTGGGGGTTTTTGGTGCGTGCGCTTGGGCGGGAAAACCCCGCCCCTACGGTTAACTGATGATTGCGATCGCATCGGGAATTTCTTTTTCGACTCGTCGTAACCGAGGCATCCGATAGGCGATGAGGGCTGCCACAATATTAAGAATGCCAATTAACATAAATAATAACCCAATTCCTCGTCCTGTTCCCACTCCGATAATTTTGCCAATACTATCGGCTAAAAGTCCATCGGGTTTCATCATCGGTTCTAAAACGCGATCTGCTAAAGGCCCAACGCTGATATGAGATAATATTAAAAGCGATCGCTCGACAACACTTTGTAAAGAAAAGATGCGTCCTTGTAATTCAAAGGGAACTTTTGATTGCCAAATGGTGTGATTACTGCTGACAATAAAGGGACGAGCAAATAAATAACCAAACCCTCCAATTCCTGCCAAAATAACTGAGGGTTTAAACCCTCCTAAACACAGGCATAAACCCTGTAAACCGACTAACCATAAAATTGCTTTCATGCGGTTTTTGGGGCCACCCCAAACACTAACAGCAATGCTTCCGAAAAGCATTCCACAACCGCTAATAGAGAGAATTAATCCTAAATCTTTACTGGTGGCGAAACTTAATACTAACGGCCAGAATAGAATAGCAAGCATTCCTTCTGTAAAGTAAGTTATTGCAAAAAAGCTTAATAATTTTCTTAACCCCGGACGGATTAAAATATAATTCCAAGCGGAACGGGTTTCTTTCCAAAGTTGTTTAAAGTTTAAGGGTTGTCCTTGAGAACTTGAATGCTCTACTTTGGGAAAACGCACTAATAATAGTATTATGAAACCAAAAATAAAGGTTCCTGAATCAATGATTAAAATTGAACCGATGCCAATAGTTCCAACTAAAATTCCGGCAATTGTTGGCCCTGAAATTTTTGCGATCGCCCTAGAAACTTGAACCATGCCATTAGCTCGACTCAACTCATTCATGGGAACAAGTTGAGGAATTGAAGCCATATAAGCGGGCCATTGGAACGCACTGCAAATGGAACTAACGGACACAGCAACGTAAATATGCCAAACTTCTAAACGCTGAGAAAATACCAACCCCATCAAAATTAATGTTCCCATAACCGAAATAATATCGTTGAGGATCATCGCCCCTCGACGACTAAAACGGTCTACCACTGCGCCTGCTAGGGGGGAAATTAACAGGTTTGGGAGATGAATAAAAACGGAAATTAGGGCAAACTGGGTAATGGAACCTGTGGTTTGATAAACCCAAACCCCCAAAGCAAATTCCGTTAAGCTGGAACCAAATAGAGAAACAATTTGTCCCAACCAAACCAGTAAAAAAGTTGGCATACGCTGTTTGTCCCGCAGTTTCATCTGTAATCGCTTGCTTATATTAAGTATTGTAAACACAGTTTGTCAATCTGTATCTAACTTGTGGTTTGTTCATTCTGGTATATTGGAATCAAATCAGCTAGGTTTTAATTAAAGTGATCTATTCAGAAAGAGGCACAAACCAGTCTTATCAAATTATTTAATTGTTATATCAATCCACATTTTTACTTAATGAGCATGACTCATTTTTTTGGTTATATTTTATACTTTAACAACTCATTAATATGCCCAATACATTATTCTTGATTAATCAGCTTAGAAAAAAATTTTTAAGTCAGGATGTAAAAGATTTTAACGTATGTTTACCTCAAAATGTTCTGGATATTGAAGATAAAAACCGATCTAACTTATTTGGTTGGAGAGGACAATTTTCTCCTCAGTTAATTGAAAATATCATGCTTGCCTATACGCCGAAAAACGCTATTATTTTTGATCCATTTATAGGCAGTGGAACTATTCTATATACAGCAGGATGTTTAGGCTTAAAAGCATTAGGTTGTGAACTTAATCCAGCAGCTTTGATTTTAAGCAGAACCTATCAACTCATTAATTTAAAACAAGAGGAACGAGAAAAAGTTATTGCCTCAGTCAATCAAAAATTAGATAGTCTATTTTCAATATCTAGCTTTTTTGAAAGCCAATATTATCAACCCATACCAATAGACGAGTTTGGAAATAAATTAAAATTACTTTATGAAAAATTAGAAGGAGAGGAGAGCATTATTGTAGATACCTTAGTCATTCTATTAGATATCTCAGCTAAGAATAATTTAATGAGAGAAAAAATTTACAAAACCTCTTCTAAACTGTATGAATTAATTCGAGATATGCCTTACTCAGAAGAAAGAATTATCAGTTTGTTAGGAGATGCACGTCAAATTCCGTTAGAAGAGGATCAAATAAATTTTGTGATCACTTCTCCTCCCTACATCAATGTTTTTAATTATCATCAAAATTATCGAAATTCTGTAGAATTATTAGGATGGAACTTACTGAAAATTGCAAAGTCTGAAATTGGTTCAAATCGAGCTAACCGAGGAAATCGATTTTTGACAGTCATTCAATATTGTTTGGATTTAGTCGCTGTTCTTCAAGAACTTCAAAGAATTTGCCAAAAGGAAACACGGATGATTTTTGTAGTTGGTTATCAATCAACGGTTTTAGGTGTTCCTTTTTATAACTCAGAAATTATTATTGAATTAGTTAAACAGTCTGGTGTTTTTGAACAGGTACTGACTCAAAAGCGTCAATTTAAAAATAAGTTTGGTCAAATTATCCGAGAAGATTTATTACATCTCATTAATAAAAAAGTTTATTTATCGGTTCAAAACTGGGATACAATTGCTAGAGAGGTTGCCAAAAAAGCACTCCGTCAAGGATTAGAGGTGGTTTCAGAAAAAAATTATTTTTTTCTCCAAGAGGCAATTCATAAAGTTCCTGATGTGAACTCATCTCCCTATTGGTATCAATAAATCCTCAAAATGATAATAGACCTATGATCAAATTCCCAACTCCTCATTATGATAAACTGAAAGCTTGTTTGAATAATCCTCAATTACCTCCTGCTGATTTGGAACGAGTTCAAGAATCTCTAAAACAATATCAACAATGGATAAAAGCCTTAGAATCTGTAACACCAGGTCAAGCAGATACGGTAGAAAAATTAGTGGAGGAAACTAATCGCTATCAGCGTTTTATTGAATTGGATTTAATCTTTGATAGTTCGGACAATTTTCTATATCGTCAAAAGGGACAACTAAAATTAGATAATACAATTCTTGAAGAATTTCTTCCTCAATTGATCTACAGAAGTTTACGAGGAATTGATGAATCCTTTGAAATAGGGCCTAGAAATACTTTTTCTGGGTTAAGTTTTTTATCTTCTTTGGGAAATACAGGTCAGGGAGGTGAACCGACTTTAAGAACGAAAAATCAAGATTTTATATTAGGAAAAAAATTATATTTAAAAACTGCTTTTGATAGTGGATTTCACAACTATAAGCTGCTTGAATCTCATTTAGGGTATGTTTGTGCTGAATGTAAAACTAATTTAGATAAAACGATGTTTCAAGAAGCAGTGGCTACCAGCCGAGATTTAAAAATAGCTGTTCCTGCTTCTTTGTACTTTTTAGTCTGTGAATTTTTAGATATGATGCCTGTTTCTATTATTTCAACACAGATTGATGATGTATTAATTGTAAGAAAAAGTAAGCGTTTACCTGCTAATATTCGTCAGCAATATAAAACACCACAATCTCGGAATAAATATCGTCAATCCTATGCAGATTTTCTGGAGTCTTCAAAATATTATTCTGATGTATTTCAAAGAATGATTAATAAAATTCAGATTTTAATTGATGATACAGCACCAGAAATTGATAAAATCTTAAAAAGGGGGCATTTTTAAATAATATAAATTTAATTGATTTAATTATTTTAAAAAATCCCTTTTAATGAATCAGGATATTATCTAATTTACTTCATTAACTTTTTGTTCCCAAATCTCAACTAAATTTTTAATAACTTGATCCCAACTATAATTTCCAACGGACTTTAATCCTTGTTTTCCCATTGTTTTTCTTAATATCCTATCATCAATTAATTGTTTTAATTTTTGAGTAAAATCTTCTGGATCTTGAGGTGTATAGATTAATCCATTTTCTCCGTCTTGAACATTCTCAACCAACCCTCCAGCACGGGGAACTAATACGGGAATACCGGACGCAAATGCTTCTAATACTGTTAATCCTCTGGATTCTCGTTCAGATGTGGTAATATGAATATCGCTATTAGCATAAACTGCCGGAACTTGATCATAGGGAACACGACCGAGGAAGTAAACATGACGGGTATATTTTGTTAAACCCTTGATAATTTCATCCTGCATTTGCCCATCCCCAACAATAATAAAACCGACTTTTTCTAAATCGATTTTTTCGGCAACCTTTGCTATGGCTTTTAACGTAAAATTCCACCCTTTATCCGGCGTTAAACGACCGACAAAAATTAATTTAACTAAACCATCTAATTCAGGTAAATTATAATATGTTTTAAAAAAATGTTCTTCTTTTAAATTCGGATCAAATCGTCCCGCATCAAAGCCCGCTAAATTGGCATAAACCGCATTTTTAATTCCCATTTGTGGAGTAATTTGATAGGTAATTTTGCTAGTAAATAAAGTGATATCATAACTATTATAAATCCAAGCAAAAATCTGTCTAACAACTTCTCGGATTATTTCAACGGCAAATTTAGGTAAAGGAATATAATCTTCTGCGTAGGATAAAAACCAAGTTCTAAAAAAGGCAATACAGGGAATTTTAGCTTTTTTCGCATAAGCGATTCCAGCCCGTCTAAAAAATCCAAAAAATAGCCGTTCAGGTTCATCAACATGGATAATATCAGGCTGAAATTGTTCTAATTCTTTTAAAACAATCGAATAGGATTGAATCGAAGGATTTCGCTCAAAATCGATTCCTAAAAACGATGTACTGGGTATATTACAAACCCGAACACCCGGTAAAATATTGCCCGTATACTCTCTCCAATTGGGGTAAATGCTTTCCAGGGTGCTATAGTCAGGACAGAAAAATAAGACTTCATGTCCCCACTCACTTAACCGTTGTAGTCGCATCATGGCGCTGACCGTAACGCCATCAATAACCGGAAAAAAACCAGAGGAAATAATTGCAATTTTCATATTAAACTTTACCTTTATAGTCGTGAGTCCTTTAGGACTCCTATAGAGTCCTGAAGGACTCACTACAGTATTTAGAGATTATCTCGATATGAGCGATTTTTCTAATTTAGTCGATTTATTGCGCGATCGCGCCGAATCTCAACCGGATCAACTGGCTTATCGGTTTTTAGCCGATGGGGAAACCGAGTCAGGAACCTTAACGTATCAACAGTTACATGAACAAGCATTACAAATCGCCTCTTATCTGCAATCTTTTCTATTACCGGGCGATCGCGTTTTAGTCGTTTATCCCTATAGTGCGGGATTAGAATTTATTGCGGCGTTTTTTGGCTGTTTATATGCAGGTGTGATCGCCGTTACTGATAACCCTCCCGTCTCGACCCAAGCTATTCCGAAGCTACAAACCCGTTTAGAATCTTCTCAATGTCGGGCTATTTTAAGTACAGAAACATTAATTCAACATCTACAAACCCAATTCCCCGTAGAGACGCGCCATGGCGCGTCTCTACCTTGGGTTGCGACTGATAGGCTTTTTTCCCAAAACCTCGCTACAACCTGGAAAGAACCGCAAATTAACGGGGATACAATCGCTTTTTTACAATATACTTCCGGTTCAACGGGTACTCCAAAAGGCGTTATCGTCACTCATCAAAATGTTATCCATAATTCCGCCATTATTTATAACGCCTTTGGACATAATCATCAGAGTCAAGGATTAATTTGGCTTCCTTTATTTCATGATATGGGATTAATTGGTGGCGTAATTCAACCCTTATATGGGGGATTTCCTGTCACCTTAATGTCCCCTATTTCTTTAGTACAAAAACCCTTTCGGTGGTTAGAAGCAATATCTCAATATCAAGCCAGCACCAGTGGCGGGCCAAATTTTGCCTATGATTTAGTCTGTCGGACAGCAACTCCAGAAAAGTTAGAAAAGTTAGATTTAAGTTCCTGGGATGTGGCTTTTTCCGGTGCTGAACCTGTACGCTTTGAGACTCTCAAACGGTTTGCAGAAATTTTTGGCCCCTGTGGGTTCAAACCCGAAGCGTTTTACCCCTGTTACGGAATGGCCGAAACCACCCTATTTATTTCTGGGGGAAACAAACACCAAACCCCCCATATTCTCTCGGTCGATGCAGTCGCCTTAGAACAAAATCAAGTGATTATTCAACCGTCAACAAAAACCCGATCTCTTGTTAGTTGTGGCTTCCCTTGGTTGGGAGATGAAGTGATTATTGTTGATCCTGAACAATTAACGCGACGAGATGAAAATCAAGTGGGTGAAATTTTAGTATCTGGAAAAGGTGTGGGTTTGGGATATTGGGGAAAACCCGAAGATACGGAAACCACCTTTAAGGTTTATGTGGATGGACAAGGACCCTATTTACGCACGGGAGATTTAGGGTTTTTGCATGAAGGAGAATTATATATTACCGGACGCATCAAAGACATGATGATTTTGTGGGGAAGAAATCGTTATCCCCAGGAAATTGAAGCCACACTTGATACTTGTCATCCCGCCATTCGTCCGAGTCATAGTGCGGCGTTTTCTATTGAAACAGAAATCGGAGAACAGTTAATTATTGCCTCTGAAATTGAACGACGTTATCTACGGAACTTGAACGTTGAAGAAGTGGTCAATGCTATTCGTCAAGCGGTCGCCGAACAGAATACCGTTGATGTTTTTGGGATCGTATTATTAAAAACAACTACTATTCCTAAAACCACCAGTGGTAAAATTCAACGTCGTGCTTGTCGAACGAAATTCCTAGAAGGCAGTTTAGATATTGTTGGACAATGGCAATTAAATTCAGAATCCAGTCAATTAACAGAACTAGCCAATCGTTCTTAAAAGTCAACCATAGGGTGCGTAGGGGCGGGGTTATCCCGCCCAAGTGCACGCACCAAAACCTTTAATTTCCTATCCCTCAAATCAATATGAAACAAGAACAACTATCAGAAAAAATCAGGTATTTTCTGCTGTATAAATTTGGAACGAAAATATTATGGACGTTTGAAAAATTAATCCCAAAATATTCATTAATTGGAGATACCGCTTTTTTTGAACCTACTCAATTTCAGTGGTCAAAAGAGTTAGAAGCCAATTGGCATTTAATTCGCCAAGAATTAGAGCAAATTCTGAAAGTTCAAGAACAACTACCAAATTTTCAAGATATTTCCCCCGATCAAGGGTATAGTACCACTCAAGATAATTTATGGAAAACCTATTTTTTCTATGGCTATGGAATTAAAGTCGATAAAAATTGCCAACGCTGTCCAGAAACCACTCGTTTAATTGAACAAATTCCAGGGATGAAAACGGCATTTTTTTCAATTTTATTACCCGGAAAACATATTCCTGAACATCGAGGGCCCTATAAAGGGGTGATTCGTTGTTTATTAGGATTAAAAATTCCTGAACCCCGCGAAAAATGTCGAATTCGAGTCGGAGAAGAAACCCGCTATTGGGAAGAAGGAAAATGTATGATTTTTGATGATTCTTTACCCCATGAAGCTTGGAACGAAACCGATGGCGTGAGAGTCGTTTTATTTTTAGATATTATGCGACCCTTACGGTTTCCTTTGTCGATGATTAATGAACTGTTTCTCAAATTAATTACGGTGTCTCCTTTTGTTCAAGACGGTTATGCGAATCAACGGAAATGGGATGTTCGCTTAGAACAAGTCTTTGCTGCCCAGAAGGACAGTATTACCCCACCCTAGAGGCAAAATTCCCCCGTCTGTAACCCCTGATCCGTGATCAACAATTGCTGATTCATTCAAGATTTAAGAGTTAAGAAAATCCTTAATTCTTGAATAATGACTAACTACGGACGGAGGTAAAACACCCCTAGAAATGATAGGATAGACAACAAAACATTACCTATTTTTTTCATGACTGATTCATTTGATTTTTTAAAAGCGACCACTTTAATTGAACTTTTACAACATCGGTCATTGCAGCAACCGAATCAAATTGCTTATACATTTTTAGTCGATGGGGAATCGGAAACGGTTACATTAACCTATCAACAATTAAACCAAAAAGCTCAAACTATTGCGAGTAAATTACAAGCCCTTTGTCAACCGCAAGATCGAATTTTGTTACTGTATCAACCTGGATTAGATTATATTAGTGCGTTTTTCGGTTGTTTATATGCTGGAGTGATTGCTGTTCCCGCCTATCCCCCCCGACCCGATCGCTCCCTTCCTCGTTTACAAGCTATTATTCAAGATACAAATGCCACGATTGCTTTAACGACAGAATCCACCTTATCCAGTTTACAACGGTTTTTTCCGCAAATGTCTGATATTGCGCCGTTAAATTGGTTGACAACCGATATTTTAGAAACAGAAATTGAAAATAATTTCCAACCTCCAGCAATTAATAGTCAAACCCTTGCCTTTTTACAATATACCTCCGGTTCTACCGCAACCCCCAAGGGGGTGATGATTTCCCATGAAAATTTATTACATAATTTAGCAGCCATTTATGATCATTTTGGTCATTCCTCTAATAGTAAAGGGGTTATTTGGTTGCCTCCTTATCATGATATGGGATTAATTGGCGGCGTTTTAGAACCTCTGTTTGGTGGATTTCCCGTTATTTTAATGTCGCCTTTGATGTTTGTTCAAAATCCGTTACGCTGGTTACAAACCATTTCTCGATATCAAGGAACCACCAGTGGGGGGCCTAATTTTGCCTATGATTTATGTGTGAGGAAAGTCTTCGGAAAGGGTGGGGTTAACCCATCGTTACAGTTAGAAAATTTAGATTTAAGTAGTTGGGAAGTGGCATTTAATGGAGCAGAACCGATTAATCATAACGTGATGGAACGATTTACTCAAACCTTTGCTCAATATGGGTTTAAGCGAGAAGCGTTTTATCCTTGTTATGGCATGGCTGAAGCGACTTTAATGATTACCGGAGGCTTAAAAACAGCCACACCCATTTTTAAAACCGTTGATGGAATTGCCTTAAAAAATAACAAGATTATTAGGATTAATGAACCGACCCCTAACTTAACAGAAAATGCTAAAACCTTTGTCGGTTGTGGTCAATGTTTATCGGATCAAACGGTACTGATTGTTAATCCTGAAACCTTGAATCGTTGTCAACCCGAAGAAGTGGGGGAAATTTGGGTTTCTGGGCCGAGCGTGGGACAGGGATATTGGAATAAATCGGAAGAAACGGAAACCTTATTTAAGGCTTATTTAACAACAGGAGAAGGCCCATTTTTAAGAACAGGAGATTTAGGATTTTTAGATGCTGATGAATTATTTATTACCGGGAGAATTAAAGACATTATTATTATTAACGGTCGCAACCATTATCCCCAAGATATTGAATGGACAGTTGAACAAAGTCACCCGTTGATTCGTCCCAGTGGAGTAGCTGGATTTTCGATTGATGTGGATGGAGAAGAACGGTTAGTCGTGGCGGTCGAGATGGAACGTCAATATTGGCAACAACTCCGTACTCAGGAAAATGGTAACGGTTCAGCCAAAACCTCGATTAAACAGCAGGTGATTCAAGCCATTCGTCGGGTTATCTCTCAAAATCATGATTTACAGGTTTATGCCGCAGTCTTGTTAAAACCCGGAAGCTTACCGAAAACTTCCAGTGGTAAAATTCAACGCCATGCTTGTCGTTCTAGTTTTTTAGCCGGAAACTTAGGCGAGTAAAAAGTAGGGAAGGAATAGGGAATTTGTAGGATACAGCGATCGCAGCACACGCACCAACTCCCAACAGGAATCAGGGATTTAGACAGATTTGAGGAATTTCACCTTGTTACACCTATCCTCGCTGACTAACGGTCAGTAACTAACCACTAACTCCCAACGACTAACTCTTAAACTGATAACTGATGACTGATGACTGATTACTGATATCTTGGGATGCTAAAGTTTTATGGTGATGGAGGAGTGAGCCATGCAAGTGTTAAATGCGTCTATGAATGGGACAAAACCCCAACAACCATCGGGAACGGTGCATCATCCAGAGTGGTCGGTGAATGGCCTTGAATCTTTCCAGTCTGTTAGCACAATTGAGGAATGGTTAGTTAGTCAACTGTCAGAACGGTTGGGGTTAGAAGCGTCAGAGATTGATACAGAGGAGGATTTTGCCAATTATGGCCTCAACTCCATCGAAGCGATTAATCTCTCTGGAGACTTAGAAACCATTTTAGGTCGCCGCCTTCCCCCGACTTTGTTGTGGGATTATCCCAATATTGCCACCTTGGCTGAATATTTAGCGACTCACGCTAAACTCGATATCGCTCAATATCAGAATGGCATTTCCCCTGAAGATGCTGAACATCTTTTGCATCATTTGGATCAATTGTCGGATGCAGAGGTTGATAGTTTATTAAATATTTTATTAGCGGAACAGGAAGACAACAATGATTAATTTATCGCCATCAGTGAGTCAGTTATCCTCTCAAGAAAAGCGATCGCTCCTGGCAGACTTACTGCGGAAAAAAGCAGAATCTATTTCCCTTCCTGAGATTCCTGCCGAATATTATCAATTTAATCAATTTCCCGAATATCTGCATCTGAAACAACAACAGCAAGAACTGGCGGCTTTAGGATTAGGAAACCCCTTTTTTAGGGCGCAAGAAGGCATTGCCAATGATCAAGCCAGGATTGGAGGTCAGGATTATATTAATTATGCCACTTATAATTATTTAGGAATGTGTGGCGATCCGAAGGTTTCTCAAGGTGCAAAAGAGGCAATTGATCGATATGGAACCTCTGCGGGAGCCAGTCGGTTATTATCGGGTGAAAAAATCATCCACCAAGAATTAGAACGAGAAATTGCTGATTTTATTGGGGTGGAAGATAGTATTGTTTTTGTCGGGGGTCATGCCACCAATGTAACAACGGTGGGGCATTTATTCGGACAACATGATTTGATTTTGCATGATGCCCTGAGTCATAATAGTTTAATGCAAGGGGCTGTTTTATCGGGAGCAACGGCGATCGCATTTCCCCATAATGATTGCCAAGCTTTAGAGCGAATGTTACGAGAACGGCGTCATCGCTATCAACGGGTTTTAATTATTGTGGAAGGGGTTTATAGTACCGATGGAGATATTTCAAATTTACCGGAATTGATCGAGATTAAAAAACGTCATAAAGCCTTTTTAATGGTGGATGAAGCTCACTCCATTGGGGTTTTAGGAAAACAGGGTCGGGGGATTAGTGAATATTTTGGCATGAATCCCCATGATGTTGATTTATGGATGGGAACTTTAAGCAAATCCTTTGCCAGTTGTGGCGGATATATTGCTGGATCTCAAGCGTTAATTGAATATCTGAAATATACTGCCCCTGGATTTGTTTTTAGTGTGGGGATTTCTCCCCCAAATGCCGCTTCTGTAATTGCCGCTATTCGCTTGTTAAAAACTGAATCTAAACGAGTTGAACAGTTACATCAACGGGCGCAATTGTTTTTAACCTTAGCCAAAGATCAAGGGTTAAATACAGGATTAAGTCAAGATTCTCCCGTAATTCCGATTATTGTGGGAGATTCTTGGAAGTCGGTGCAACTGTCTCAAAATTTGTTTAACCGGGGAATTAATGTACCCTTTATGTTTTATCCCTCTGTGCCTAAAAATGGAGCTCGTTTGCGATTTTTTATTACTTGCAACCACACCGAAGAACAAATTCGTTATACTGTAGACACTCTTGCCGAAGAAGTGGCAAAATTACCAGAAAATCATTGATTTTTGCAGAATTTAGCTACCTTGGGCATTATCCTGTAAAGGGTTCATAATAATGCGTGTTCTTCTAATTTATCCCATCTTTCCCCAAAGTTTCTGGTCATTTGAAAAAGCCCTCGCCTTAGTAAACCGTAAGGCTTTACTTCCGCCTTTAGGTTTAATTACGGTAGCGGCAATTTTACCCCAATCTTGGGAGTTTAAATTAGTAGACCGAAACGTTCGAGACATCACAGAAGCGGAATGGAATTGGGCAGAATTGGTGATGATTTCCGCCATGATTGTCCAAAAAGATGATTTTTTAGCTCAAATTCGAGAAGCTAAACGACGGGGTAAAAAAGTCGCTGTGGGTGGCCCCTATCCCACATCCACTCCCCAAGAAGCTGAACTAGCTGGTGCTGATTTTTTAGTCTTAGATGAAGGGGAAATTACCTTACCTTTATTAGTGGAAGCCTTAGAGCGTGGGGATTCTAAGGGAGTTTTTCGCATAGAAGGAGATAAACCCGATGTCACCACATCCCCCACGCCTCGCTTTGATTTATTGGATAAGAATGCCTATGATATGATCTCGCTCCAATTTTCACGGGGTTGTCCGTTTCAGTGTGAGTTTTGTGATATTATTGTGTTATATGGTCGTAAACCTCGAACTAAAACCCCGGCTCAATTTATAGCAGAATTGGATCGATTACGGGAATTAGGATTTAAGCAGGGAATTTTCCTCGTTGATGATAACTTTATTGGCAATAAACGCAATGTTAAGTTATTACTGAGGGAATTAAAAGTATGGATGAAAGAAAATAACTATCCCTTCCGAATATCAACGGAAGCATCCATTGATTTAGCTCAAGATCAAGAATTAATGGATTTGATGGTTGAATGTAACTTTAGGGCGGTGTTTTTAGGCATTGAAACCCCCGATGAAGATAGCCTAAATTTAACTAAAAAATATCAAAATACTCGTGATTCCCTGAGTGAATCTGTTGAAAAAATTATCCGGTCTGGATTACGGGTGATGGCAGGATTTATTATTGGGTTTGATGGAGAAAAACCTGGGGCGGGCGATCGCATTGTTCGGTTTGTAGAAAAAACTACAATTCCCATTGCTATGTTTAGTATGTTGCAAGCTTTACCGAATACCGCCCTTTGGCATCGTTTAGAAAAAGAAGGACGATTAATTACCCAAACGGGAAATGTTAATCAAACCACCTTAATGAATTTTATTCCCACTCGACCCATTGAAGACATTGCCCATGAATATGTTAATGGGTTTTGGGAATTATACGACCCCCAACGATATTTAGATCGAACCTATCGACATTTTATGATGATCGGCGAACCTAAAACCAATTCCATTGGCGGTAAATTAGTGGATTTGACAACGCTACGCGCCCTCTTTATTTTATGTTGGTATCAAGGAGTTGTACGGAAAACTCGTTGGACATTTTGGCGCTATTTATGGAATATTTTAAGATACAAACCTCGTGTTTTAGATCATTATTTAGTGGTTTGTGGACAAGTAGAACATTTCTATGAATATCGCGCCATTGTTAAAGAAAAAATTGAACGTCAACTCCAAGACCTACCCGTAGAAACCCAGCGTCAGCTAACGACTATTGCTCAATAGTTTACCGAAACCGGGTTTTTGAACAGCAGAAACTCGGTTTCTTCGGTTGTGTGGGTTACTCCTGCTGTTTTCTGTATTTTGACCCTATCCTGTGGGAAAATTAATTCAATTGTTTTGTTAATCAAACTTCCACTGAGAAAAAAACAGTGCCTCCGACTTATCTACACCAACATCGGAATATGAGGGTTGCTCAAACACGACGTCAGTTTTTGCAGACTTCCGTTGCAGCGATGGTGGCATCGTCCCTCTCAAGCTGTGGTTGGACGTTAGCTGAAGTCAAAACAACCCCCAATACCCAGGTGTCCTCAGATACCTTGTACCTCTATACTTGGGCAGGTTACACCGATCAAGATTTATTAGATCGGTTTCGAGAGGAAACCGGGTTAAAAGTTGTGGCGGATGTCTTCGACTCTAACGAAGCCATGTTAGCACGACTACAAGCGGGAGGAGCCGGAGCTTATAGTGTCATCTATCCTTCCGAATATATGGTTCAGAAAATGGCAGCATTAGGGCTATTAACTGAACTGGATCGCTCCTTATTAGTAGGATTAGAAGATTTATTTCCGCAATTTCAAGACCCGGGTTATGACCCTGGAGGTCGTTTTAGTGTGCCGATTAGTTGGGGAACAACGGGGTTAATTTTTAATTCAAAAACTCTTAAAAATTATCCTCAAGATTGGAATTATCTTTGGCAAAATAAAGAACAATTATCAAAGCGGTTCACGTTACTGAATGATGTCCGAGAAGTAATGGGAGCCACATTAAGAATGTTAGGTTATTCTTATAATGCCACTGATCCCAATCAAATTCGTCAAGCTTATGAAAAATTAGTGACATTACGTCCAGCGATCGCTTCTTTTTCAACGGATTCTTGGCGACCTCAAATGATTGTTGGAGATTTATTTGTTGCCATGTGTTATTCCTCCGATGCTGCCGAAATTATGGAGGAAAATGAGGATTTAAGATATATTACTCCTGATAGTGGATCATCGTTATGGACGGATACAATGGTGATTCCTAAAAGTGCTCCTAACCCCGATGCCGCCTATAAATGGATTAATTTTATGTTGCAACCGGACATTGCAGCAACCTTAGTTAAACGATTAAAATTTGCCACGCCTTCAAGATTAGCCTATGAAAGATTACCGGAATTTTTAAGAAATGATCCGACTTTATTTCCGCCTGAATCTGTTATTGCTAGGAGTGAAGCAATTTCCCCCGTCGGTAAAGCCACTGAAATTTATGAACGATATTGGACACAATTAACCAGTTAGGTGTTGACTATTAACCGTTAACCCACAACCAAAAACCGACAACAAAACTATGGCTATTTCCACAAAAACTCCGATGACTTCTCCTCCACAACCTGTTAAAAAGGGATGGCGACAACGAGCGTCTCAATGGCTGGGGCCTTTGGTTTTATTAGGGCCGTCTGGGTTGTGGTTATTACTCTTATTAGTATTCCCAACATTACTAATTTTTGAACTGAGTTTAGTTAAGGATATTCGTCCTGGGGATTTAGTCATTCCCAATGGTATTGATAATTATTTGCGGGTATTTGAACCGATTAATTTATTAGTGATTTGGCGATCGCTATATTTTGCCTTTGGAACGACAGTTTTGTGTTTATTATTAGGATTTCCCGTTGCTTATTGGATTGCTCAATTAGCTCCTAAACGCTGGCGAAATGTAATCTTATTAGCCTTTGTTTTACCGTTGTGGACATCTTCTTTATTAAGAACCTATGCTTGGATTACCATATTAAGACCGACGGGGGTTTTAAATTCAGTATTAGGATTAATTGGATTACCTGCTTTAGAATTATTGAATCGAACTCCGGCGGTTTTAATTGGTATGGCCTATAGTTATTTACCTTATATGGTGACGGTTTTATATGCCTCTTTAGAAAAATTAGATCGGCGATTATTAGAAGCCTCCGCCGATTTAGGAGCCAGACCTGTTGAAACCTTTTGGAAAGTCACAGTTCCCCAAACCTTACCCGGTATTGCTGCCGGATCATTGCTGGTGTTTATTAGTACAATGGGGGATTTTGTAGACCCAGAATTATTGGGGGGAGCATCAAGTATGACGGTTTCTCGATTAATTTATAATCAATTTTTAGGCTTAACTCAAAATTGGGGCTTTGGTTCAGCATTAAGTATGGTGTTAATATTTGGAGTCAGTATTGCCATCGCACTTTTAATTAAATACGGGGATGCTAAACCTTCTCGCTAATAGGAATTAGGAAGAATTTATGCAAGACATTAAACAACAACCAGAGGAGATGCTTGATATGGCTTCTAAACCAAAGTTTAGAATTTCTTGGCAGGTGATTTTTGTCGGTTTAATGTTTTTTTATATGTACCTGCCGATTTTGGTTTTAACGTTTTATAGCTTTAATAAATCTCGATATAGTGCAGGCTGGGAGGGGTTTACCCTAGAATGGTATATTAAATTATTTCAAGATAGCCGCATTTTAACTGCTTTAAAAAATAGTTTAACGGTGGGAATTTGTGCCGTCGGAATTGCGGCGGTTATTGGTACATTAATGGCCGTAGGATTAGCCCGTTATCGTTTCCCCGGAAAAGGACTTTATCAAGGGGTTTCCTATTTACCGTTAATTATTCCTGATATTGCGATGGCGGTTGCAACTTTGGTGTTTTTAGCCGCCGTTGCTATTCCTCTGAGTTTATGGACAATTGTAGCCGCCCATGTGGTGTTTTGTTTAGCTTATGTTGCCTTAGTGGTTTCAACGAGATTAGCAGATTTAGATCCCCATTTAGAAGAAGCCGCATTAGATTTAGGGGCGACTCCCATCGAAGCATTTATTCAAGTTTTATTACCTCAATTAATGCCAGGGATTATATCAGGCTGTTTACTGGCTTTTGTGTTAAGTATGGATGATTTTTTAATTGCTAGTTTTACGGCTGGAAGTGGAGCAAATACATTACCAATGGAAATTTTTAGTCGCATTAGAACTGGGGTAAAACCTGATATTAATGCCTTAAGTGTAATCTTAATTATCGCTTCTGGATTTTTAGCAATATTTGGGGAATATTTACGCAGTCAAGGGGAAGGAAAAAGAATGAAAAATTAGCCCAGGGTTGTTTCATAATTTAACGTAGGGTGCGTAAGGCAAAACCGCACGCACCATCTACAATTGGTGAAAGTGATCACAGCCTAATGGGAAAATCTATTCAGGTTTTCCTATGACAATTTAACGTAGGGTGCGTAAGGCGCAGACGCACGCACCATCTATGATAAAAAATGCCATTGCAAATCAATTTTTCCATTACCCATTGCCTATTCCCGTTTATATTAATAGATTTTAAGTTGATGGAGCAATCGCATTGTAGGGCATATTCCTATCTCTGAGACATTTTTGGTGCGTGCGGCTTCGCCTTACGCACCCTACAGAAGAAAAAATCAAGCTGGAATTGTTAAAAAAAAATTAAAATTATGTCAAAAAGCGTTGATTCATGTTATAATTTAATTTAATTTAATTTAATTTAATTTAATTTAATTTAATTTAATTTTTTATTTATTGATTTAATAATTGATTTAATTATTTTAATTAAAATTAAATTAAAAAAAAATTTACGGACTAAACTCATTAACAACAATGGCTCGGACAATTTTTAGATAAACGGCTAAAATCTTGATTTTATGGTTTGCCAGCTTGCTATTCTGGAGTCTGAACCCCCCGCTACCCATCACAAAATATCCGAAATATTGTTACCAACAAAACTAAACTTGAAAACCTTGACCGATTGTTTTTAATCGGTCTACTGGTTTTTTATCCATAAAAATTTTACGGAATAAGGATTGTAGGATTATGACACAATATCCTCAAGACCCTAGCATTGAGCCGCTAGAAAAATTTTTTGTGGTGGGAATCGGAGCATCAGCCGGAGGATTACAGCCGTTAGAACTATTTTTTACTAACTTACCGAATAATCCGGGTGCGGCTTTTGTGGTGGTGCAACATCTTTCTCCTGATTTTCCGACTTTCATGCCCGAATTAATCCAAAGACGGACTTCACTGGAAGTTAAACTCATCGAAGATAGAATGCAGTTACAGCCCAATTGCATCTATATATTACCGCCTCGTTATGATGTAAAAGTTGAACAAAATTATTTACGACTGCAAGAACATACGGGTGATCAAATTAATTATCCCATCAATGTTTTTTTTCATTCCTTAGCAGAAGAATGGGGGGAAAAAGTCATCGGTATTTTGCTATCGGGAATTGGAAACGATGGTACAGAGGGATTACAAGTTATTAGTCAAATTTTAGATGCGGTTTTTGAGCTTTGTTTGACAGAACAACGTTTAACTTGTGTATTAGTGAATCAAGACTGCAAATTAGTTCATGTTTTTCATAATGGTGCTCATCTCCTTTCCCTTCCTACCGGACAGCCTAAATTAGAGATTACTGAACTGGTTCCTACTCCTTTACAATTACCCCTGAGAACCGCTCTACATCGAGCCAAACGAGATCAACAAAATGTTTTGTATACGGGCATTCATTTAACTCGAAATGGCATCAATGAGGTCGTTAATTTAAAAATAGCATTTCCGCGTAAAGACCTGATTATGAATGAATTGATGTTGATTTTATTAGAGGTAGAAACCGATTTAAAAGATGAATCTAACAAAACTGAGTTTGAGGTGGATATTGAACCGAGCCAACAAATTACTGAGTTAGAATATGAACTCCAACAAACGCGAGAAAATCTACAAGCCACCATTGAAGAATTAAAAACGACGAATGAAGAACAACAGGCAACCAATGAAGAATTACTGGCTTTTAATGAGGAATTGCAAAGTACCAATGAAGAATTACAGTCTGTGAATGAAGAACTGTATACCGTCAATGCCGAATATCAACTTCAAATTCAACAACTCACGGAACTGACCGCCGATGTTGATAATTTATTACGGAGTACCAATATCGGGGTAATCTTCCTTGATAATCATCTCAATATTAGAAAATTTACGCCAATAGCTAGTAATATTATTAATATCATTCCGTCAGACGTTAATCGCCCATTAACCCATTTTACCCACAATTTAAACTGTCCTAACTTTGTCGAAATTTTATCAAATTTTGTGGTGCAGCAAATTCCGATTGAACTAGAAGTTATCAATCAAATCACAGGGGAAAGCCTGTTAATGCGAGTGAATAGTTATCGAGGGGAAGATAGCAATAATCAGGGTATAGTTATTACTTTTGTCAATATTAATGAATTAAAAAGTATCCAAAATGCACTGCAAGCCAGTAAGAATTGGTTAGAAAATATTTATAGTAATAGTCCTGTGGGATTATGTTTACTCGATCAAGACCTCAAATTTGTAAAAATTAATGAAAACTTAGCCAAGATTAATCACTTGTCTGTCGCAGAATGTTTAGGGAAAACTGGACAGGAGTTATTTCCAGACTGGGCTAATATTTATGAACCTTTCATGCGTCAAGTCTTAGAAACAGGTGAAGCGATTAGAAATGTGGAATTTCAAACTTTAACACCTATATTTAAACAAACTAGATACTGGATTGGCAATTATTATCCAGTTGTGTTAGAAAATCAACAACCCGGAGTCGGTGCAGTGTTCACAGAAATTACCCAACAAAAACAAATTCAACAGGAACTCGAAAGATCACAAAATTGCCTGGAAGAAGCTCAAAGTATTGCCCATCTTGGGAATTGGCAATTAAATCTTCAGACGCAAAAAGTTCGCTGGTCAAAGGAATTGTTTAACATTATTGGTTTTGATTTTAATCTGGGAGAACCTAGTTTACAGCAGTTAATTACAAAAATCCATATTGACGATCAAGTTGAATTTAGACAAGCTTTAGAGCAACTCAAAACTCAAGGAACTAGCTATAATCTCGATTGTAGAATTATTCGTCATTATGATGGGGTGATTCGTTATATTAATGCCATTGGTAAACCCATTTATAACGAGCAAAATCAGATTACTGATATCTATGGAACAATTCTTGATATTAGCGATCGCAAACAAGCCGAAATAGCGCTATCCAAAGCCAAAGAAGCCGCCGAAGCCGGGACAAAAGCCAAAAGTGACTTTCTCGCCAATATGAGTCACGAAATCCGCACCCCCATGAATGGTCTGATTGGAATTACCCAAGTTCTTTCGCGCACCAACCTTTCTGATGAACAAAAAAAATTAGTCAATATGATTCGAGAAAGCGGTAATCACCTATTAAAAATTATTAATGATATTTTAAATTTCTCCAAAATTGAGTCGGGTCATATAGAGCTTGAAGAGCAGCGTTTTATTTTAACAGATGTGATTCAATCGGTTTGTGATCTGCTCCAGGGAGAGGTGTTAAACAAAAAAATTGACCTGACCTATGAAATTGATTCTGATATTCCCACTGAGTTTTTAGGAGATAGTTTCCGGTTGAGCCAAATTCTCTTAAATCTAGTTGGAAATGCGGTTAAATTTACCGATCAAGGTATTGTTAAGATTACGGTCAATGGTCAACTGATTTCTGGAAACAAACAGCAACAACTAGCCTTAAATCAAGGAGAATACTATGAGTTAATGATTGCTATTCACGATCAAGGAATTGGCATTGAGAATCATCAATTAAATCAGTTATTTCAACCCTTTACCCAAGGAGATACTTCTATGAGCCGCAAATATGGGGGTACAGGTTTAGGTTTAGTGATTAGTCAGAATTTAATTAATTTAATGGGTGGAAAAATTTGGGTTGAAAGTTTTGGTAATATTGGGGGAAATCCGCCTCAAAATTGGGTTTTTAATTCAGAAATTTCTCAAACTCAAGGTTCAATTTTTTATTTTACCTTGGTACTCCAGATGATTGCTGAGATTGATATGAATGCACCAACAACTCCAGAATCAGATCAACCGGAAATAATATTTGATCAAGTTCCTCTCAAAATTTTGATTGCTGATGATGATCTGATTAATCAACAATTTCTCCTATTGCTCTTTGACGAATTTTGTTGCTATACTGCCGATATTGTTAATAATGGATTAGAAGTATTAGAAAAGTTAAAAACGCAATCTTATGATGTGATTTTTATGGATATGCAGATGCCACAAATGGATGGTATAACCGCCACAAAAATGATTCGCCAATCTGCCCAAGCTCAACCCTGGATTATTGCTGTTACAGCTAATATTTTGGATGAAAAGATCGAACAATGTTTTCAAGCCGGGATGAATGATTATCTGAGTAAACCCATTCTAGTTGAAAATTTTCTGCACGTTCTTTCTAAATATTGCAGGGAACAGGGAATAGGGAACAGGCAATAGAGAACAGTAAATCCCTGTAGAGGGAGGCAGCATGGCGCGTCTCTACTAATTCAACGTGAGTTCGACAGAGTGCGATCGCCTCTAAACAGCAGAGTAGAAAAGCGATGTGCTTCCGGCAGGATGGGGTAGGTGAGATCGCTTCGCCACCGCTTGGGACGGTCGGAGCGGTTCAACACTCA
>NZ_JADEWU010000159.1:0-1477 GCF_015207485.1 Planktothrix mougeotii LEGE 06226 | reverse complement strand
TTAATTATTATTAGTATAGCTAAAAAAGCCTATGAATACGTTACTTTTAGAGAACCTGGCACAGGAGTGCTAGAGATTTAAAAAGTAGCGATAGAGGGCATTTGCGAATTTTCGGAGATGTCTATTGTACTCTTGTGCTTCAGATATCTCGTATTCAGGGCGATCAGCAAATAAACCAGGCTCATCCCCATAGACAAACTTCTCAATAACCAGGAGAGAACCCCCATTAATATGTAAATGTTGTTCTTTGGGACGGCGTAAGGCATCGTAAAATGTGTGAAAATAGCGACTTTCAGGTTCAGGTGTCACAGAACCATCTGGCATCACCTGTTGATTGTAATCCCAAGCATAGAACGGTTGTCCGGTTGCATCCATTAACATCCAGCGATCGCCCCCATCCATACTCTGTTGAAAGAGTAAATTTCCGGCGATATCATAACAGGGAACAAAGTCTGTTTCTGCGCTTGGACGGTTGATATATTCCATGACTCGATTCCCTCGTGCATCTTGAATCCAGAGGGGTTTTCCTTCAATATCCAACTTGGTAAAAGTTACATATTTTTCATTAATATCAATACCGTCTCGTTGCCATTTATTATGAGCGATCGCCACAACTTCTCGCCCCAAACTATCTAAATAAGTCACGGCTGGGGTATTAGCATGAATAGCCGCTAATTGGGCTGCCCGTTGTTCTTCGGTTGTACCATTAATATAACGTTCATACCAACTATTTCCTGCTTCTAAAACGGTATCGTTGGCATCCCAAGCTGCCATAAACCAGGGAGAAAATGCGACTCGGTTGTAGGTTCCATCGGGCATTTCCGTGCGAATTTGTCTTCCAACTGCATCGTAATAAAGAATAGGTGTTACACCTACTTCTGTTGGTTCTTCAAAACGATGACCACTCAAACTAAAATAGGGTTCATACTGTTTAACAGGCTTACCTTTATTGTTAAGAATTGTCTTTCCGGTTGCTATCCAACGCAACAAACCATCGGGTGTTTCGGGTTCGGCTTGAATTTTCTTAACTAATACAGTCCCCATCCCGTCTGAATATTCAAACGCAACTTGTAGCGGGGTATTTTCGTTTTGATTCTGATTTGTTTCCTGTTTCTCCGGCGATGAACTGGGGCGACTCAGCATTTGCCGTCTCCTAATGAGGAACTTTGCAATTAATGTCTTTTAGTTTAGTCACACTCGATAAGGATTAACCAGTCACTTCTTTGAATGAAATTCATTGAGGTGACTAGAAAAAAGTGTGTTTTTACCTTATCCAAAAAAGTTTGAAAGTAACAGAATTGTTTAGATTTTCTTAATTTTTCTGCGACCCCCATATTAAGTATTAATCCTTCAATAGACATCTCCGAAAATTCGCAAATGCCCTCTATCGCTACTTTTTAAATCTCTAGCACTCCTGTGCCAGGTTCTCTAAAAGTAACGTATTCATAGGCTTTTTTAGCTATACTAATAATAATTA
>NZ_JADEWU010000158.1:0-1499 GCF_015207485.1 Planktothrix mougeotii LEGE 06226 | reverse complement strand
ATTCTTCAAAATGGAGAGTTTGATCCTGGCTCAGGATGAACGCTGGCGGTCTGCTTAACACATGCAAGTCGAACGGAAGTAGCAATACTTTAGTGGCGGACGGGTGAGTAACACGTAAGAACCTGCCTCTTGGCCGGGGACAACAGTTGGAAACGGCTGCTAATCCCGGATGAGCCGAAAGGTAAAAGATTAATCGCCAAGAGAGGGGCTTGCGTCTGATTAGCTAGTTGGTAGTGTAAGAGACTACCAAGGCGACGATCAGTAGCTGGTCTGAGAGGATGATCAGCCACACTGGGACTGAGACACGGCCCAGACTCCTACGGGAGGCAGCAGTGGGGAATTTTCCGCAATGGGCGAAAGCCTGACGGAGCAAGACCGCGTGGGGGAGGAAGGTTCTTGGATTGTCAACCCCTTTTCTCAGGGAAGAAGAAAGTGACGGTACCTGAGGAAGAAGCATCGGCTAACTCCGTGCCAGCAGCCGCGGTAATACGGAGGATGCAAGCGTTATCCGGAATGATTGGGCGTAAAGAGTCCGTAGGTGGCCCTTCAAGTCTGCTGTTAAAGAGCGAGGCTTAACTTCGGAAAAGCAGTGGAAACTGGAGAGCTAGAGTGTAGTAGGGGCAGAGGGAATTCCTGGTGTAGCGGTGAAATGCGTAGAGATCAGGAAGAACACCGGTGGCGAAAGCGCTCTGCTGGGCTACAACTGACACTGAGGGACGAAAGCTAGGGGAGCGAATGGGATTAGATACCCCAGTAGTCCTAGCGGTAAACGATGGAAACTAGGTGTGGCCTGTATCGACCCGGGCCGTGCCGGAGCAAACGCGTTAAGTTTCCCGCCTGGGGAGTACGCACGCAAGTGTGAAACTCAAAGGAATTGACGGGGGCCCGCACAAGCGGTGGAGTATGTGGTTTAATTCGATGCAACGCGAAGAACCTTACCAGGACTTGACATCTCTGGAATCCGTCTGAAAGGGTGGAGTGCCTTAGGGAACCAGAAGACAGGTGCTGCATGGCTGTCGTCAGCTCGTGTCGTGAGATGTTGGGTTAAGTCCCGCAACGAGCGCAACCCTCGTCGTTAGTTGCCATCATTAAGTTGGGAACTCTAGCGAGACTGCCGGTGACAAACCGGAGGAAGGTGAGGATGACGTCAAGTCAGCATGGCCCTTACGTCCTGGGCGACACACGTACTACAATGCTAAGGACAGAGAGCAGCCAACCCGCGAGGGAGAGCGAATCTCATAAACCTTGGCACAGTTCAGATTGAAGCTTGCAACTCAGCTTCATGAAGGAGGAATCGCTAGTAATCGCAGGTCAGCATACTGCGGTGAATCCGTTCCCGGGCCTTGTACACACCGCCCGTCACACCATGGAAGTGAGCCACGCCCGAAGTCATTACTCTAACCTGCAAGGGGGGAGGGTGCCGAAGGCAGGGCTGATGACTGGGGTGAAGTCGTAACAAGGTAGCCGTACCGGAAGGTGTGGCTGGATCACCTCCTTTT